>JAVEDG010000311.1 GCA_030841245.1 Actinomycetota bacterium | reverse complement strand
CCGTCGGGCGCCGAGCGCGTCGGCGGCGAGCCCGCCCACGGGAGCGTCCACCGGTGACCCTGCGGCGAGGGCGGCGGTCAGCGACGCGGTGAGCTCGGTCTCCACACCGACGACGCGCACGTCACCGGCGTACCAGGCCCCTACCCCTCCGAGGAGGCCGCCGCCACCGACGGCGACCAGCACCGTGTCGAGCTCGACCTGCCCGGCAAGCTCACGCGCCACGGTGCCGTTGCCGGCGACCATCGCGGGCTGGTCGAACGCGTGCATCCACAGCGCGCCGGTCTGCTGGGCGCGCTGCTCGGCGGCCTCGAGCGCCTCGGCGTAGAACGCACCCCCGACATTGACCGATGCCCCATAGCCGCGCAGCCGGGCGACCTTGACGGCGCTCGAGCTCTCGGGGACGAACACTTCGGCGGGGTGGCCCAACCGGAGGGCCGCGTGCGCGACCGCGAGCCCGAAGTTGCCACCTGAGGCGGCGATCACGCCTGCGGCGGGGACGTCGGCCGAGAGCATCCGGTTCAGGGCGCCGCGCACCTTGAAGGAGCCGGACTGCTGGGTCAGCTCCAGCTTGAGCCACACCGGCACGTCGTGGTCCAGGCCGACATCGGTCGCGTCGACGGCCATGACCGGCGTACGTCGGATCCACGGGGCGATGCGCTGCGCAGCGGCGTCGATGTCACGTCTGCCGGGCACGGTGGCCGCCGCTTCTGGTACGTCGAAGGACTCCCGGGTCGTCATGGTCAGCGATCCTGCCCGTCGACGAGGTCGTGCCACCAGCGTGGCCCGGCGACCCCGGCTCCGACGGCGGTGACACGATCGCGTAGCCCACGGTCGGCGGTCACCACGAGCACCGGCCCGGCCTTGGCGGCGGCCCCGGTGACGGTGACGATCGTGTCGTCGCCCGACGCCGGTGCGTGCACGACCCGCAGCCCCTCGGCCGGTGCCGGCGGGGCGGCCGCGCGCGCGGCTCCTTCGAGCACGACCACGACATCGGGCCACCAGCGGTCCAGGTCCGGCGCCGTGCCGGCGGGCAGCCTCGACCCGGCCACACCACCAGCTGCAAGCGGCAGGGCGGCGCGCAGCAGGCGGCCGGCGGCGCCGGCGCGGTCCCGCCACCACCCGTCGGGGCGGGACCCGACCACGTTGGCCGCGTCGACGACAACGGTGAGGCGGCCCAGGGCCGTGCGCAGGTGCGGCCAGGTGGCAGCGAAGCCCGGGTGCAGCTCCAGCGATTCGAGCGTGTCTGTCGGGTGCCAGGCGACGTCGATGCTCTCCCCTCCGGTCGCCCGGACCTCGACGGGCTGTGTCGTCGCGGCGAGCACCGTCGTGTACGACCAGCCGCCGTGGTCGTCGACGTACGTCGCGTCGACCCGGACCCGGTCGGCGGGAACGTCGGCCTCCTCCTTCGCCTCGCGCAGCGCGGCCGCCACCGGCGTCTCCGTGCTGGCCCGCGCCCCGCCGGGCAGGCCCCAGGTGCCACCGTGGTGCGACCACTCGGCGCGGTGCTGCAGCAGCACGTTCTCGCGAGAGCTGTCACCGCTGCCGACGTCGTCGAGCCGCCGGTGCAGCAGGACGCCGGCGGCGCCGAAGCGGCCCCAGTGGCGGTGCCCCAGGTGGCACTCGACCCAGCCGTCGCCGTCACCACGCGCATCGTGCCGAGCGGGCATCTCAGACCGCGTCCTGCACGCGCTGACGTTCGCCGATCCACTCGTCGATGCGGGCCCACCACTCGAACAGCCAGTCGATGCGCGCCTGGTCGCCGACCGGCACGTCGGTGGCCGGGACCAGCCACCACCTCATCTGGATCTCGCGGTCCATCGGCAGCTCACGCCAGACGTCGAGCACGGTGACCATGTGCTCGACGCCGGTGTGCGCGACGAAGACCACGTCGGCATCGCGTGCCTGGGTGAGTGCGGCGAGCACCCCTCCCGGCTTCGGAGCCATCACGTGACGCATCCGCTCCGCCTTCTCGGCCTCGTCGATGTGCCCCTTGCGGCGCAGCCGGTCGATGGCACGCTTGCGCCGGTGCTCGGTGACGTTGCCGCCCTCGGGGAAGATGAGGAAGGCGTCGTTCTCGTCGAGGTTGCGGCTCAGCTCGCCGATCTGGCGCTCCAGCTCGGCACCGGGCCGGCCGCCGGGCCGGATGAACCGGTTGGGCAGCCGGTTGAGCATCACGTCGACCGCCGGGTCCCACTGCAGCGTGTCCTTGAGCACGATCCGTGGCTCGCGGGCGTACCAGTTGACCAGCGCGTGCACGACGAGCAGCGAGTCACCAGGGCCGGCGTGGCGGCTCAGGATCAGCAGCGGCCGCCCGTCGTACGACGTGGGCGGCGGGCCCTCCACAGTGACCTCGACGTGCAGCACGCGCCGGCTCTCGGAGTAGAGGACGCGCAGGTACCAGCGCACCAGGGCGTAGTGCGCGAGCTGGAACCGGGGCGAACGGATCCGCCAGCCGAAGCCGCTCGCAACCCACAGCCCGAACAGCGCGAGCAGGACGGCCGACTCGAGCACGAGGTAGAGCAGGACCATCCAGAGCAGCCGCAGCGGCCGCCACCGGCCGGGCAGCACGGTCGAGGTGAGCGCCGCGAGCAGCAGAAGGAGGGGCAGGCCGGTCAGGGCGAGCAGCGTCAGTGTGATCAGCGCGGGCCCCAGCACCAGGCGACGCAGCAACCGTGGGGGGAGCACCGCGGCTCAGCCCGTCCGCTCGGCCGTGTCGGCCAGGTAGGCCCGCGTGGCGGTGTGCGCCTGCTCGATCCGGGTGGTCACCTTGGTGAAGTCGCGGTAGCGCAGGGCCGACCGGTCGGCGTAGCGCGGCGTCTCGTCGGCCCCGGTGGGCAGCACGTGCACGTCGACACCGTCCGGAATCTCCGCCATGTCGCGGGCGAAGCGGTGCCGCCGGGCGATCTCGAAGGCCACGACGGCGACCTCCCACGGCCGGGTCGGTGCCTGCAGTGGCCGGTCGATGCGACCGACCTGCAGCACGAAGACGCGTTGCGCGCCGAGCGCGATGGCCCGCCCGACCGGGATCGAGTTGACCAGACCGCCGTCGAGGAAGTGCTCGCCGCCGAGCAGGACGGGCGGCAGTACGCCGGGGACCGCGCTGCTCGCCAGCACCGCGTCGACGACCGGCCCGTCGACGAACCAGTGTTCGGCGGCGCGCTCGATGCTGGCCGCCACGCATTGGAAGGGGACCGCCAGGTCCTCGATGCGCGCGTCACCGAACTGCTCGGCGAGCAGCTGGCGCAGCGGCTCGTTGGGGTGGGCATGGGTACGTGTCCGGGCGAAGTGCTGCACCCTCCGCAGCGCCCCGCCGGAGTAGACGCCGCGTTCCGCCAGGTTGCTCCAAACGTCGGTGAGGCGGGCGATCGCCTCGAGAGTGGGCTCCGCCGCGATCGCAGCGCCGTTGATGGCGCCGACCGACGTCCCGACGACGAGATCCGGTGCGATGCCGGCATCGAGGAGCCCGTGCAGCATGCCGACCTCTCCCGCGCCCAGCAGGCCTCCGCCTCCGAGAACGAACGCCGTGGAACCGCGCTTGCGCTGGCGTCCCCGCTCCTTCGTCGCCCCGTGTCCGGTCACCTCATGCCTCGTCGGTCACCAGGTCGAGCAACCGCTCGATGACGCGTGGGCTGGTCCGCAGCCCGTCGTGCGCGTACTCCGACGTCACCCACCACCGGGCGTTGCCGACCTGCCGCGCCGTCGCCAGCGAGTAGTCGTAGTCGACGTACATGTCGTCGTGGTAGATCGCGGCTGCGACGGGGACCTGGTTGCGCGCGAGCACGTCGACGTCGTAGAGCGCAGGCCAGGTTTCGCGCTCGGCGAGCAGGTCTGCGAGCTCGCGCAGCGGGAGGAGCGCCGGCTCGTCCTCGAACATCCAGGGATAGATCATCTCGCCGGTGAGCTGCAGTGGTCGGACGTCCGGCGAGAGCTCGGGCATCGAGTCGCGCACCCGCTGCGCCGACCAGCGCGACGCAAGGCCCTGGCAGTAGATGCTCTCGTGCATGACCGCGTAGAGGGGAGCTGCTGCAAACCCCGTGTGGTGATCGACGTCGTGCAGGAACTCGTCCGCCAGCTCCGTGCCGTCCCACGCGAGCTCGAGCAGGTGGTGCAGCACCTCGAAGCCGTCGCTGCGACCGAGCGCGTGGCCGAGGCTCTGCAGACGCGGGACGGTCAGTCGCATCCCGCTGGGCAGCGGCACGTCGACCTTTGCGACGTGGTCGGCGATCGCGTCGAGCCGGTCGCGGTCATCGGGGTAGCGATCGGTGAAGCGGGCCAGCCGGTCGGCGACGCGCGGGTACGTCGCCCGGTAGACGTCGTCGGGGTGGGCCGTGAGGGGCGGCAGACCTCCGGTGACGAGGACCTGGGACAGGCCTTCGGGGGCGAAGGACAGGTAGGTCAGCGCGGCGAAGCCGCCGTAGCTCTGCCCGAGCACCGTCCACCGCCCCTCGTCGCCGACCAGCTCGTGCCGGATCAGCTCGGCGTCTCGCACGATCGAGTCAGCTCGGAAGTGGCTCAGGTAGTCGGCTGCCCCGACCGGGTCGCGGCCGAGCAGCGAGTGCCGGGTGACCCGGCTCGAGCGCCCGGTGCCGCGATGGTCGAGGAGCAGCACGCGGTGGTCCTGCAGCACCCGGCCGAGCCAGCCGCTGCGTGTGGTCGGGCGCGGCGACATGAAGCCCGGCCCGCCCTGCAGGTAGACGAGCCACGGCAGGGCGTCGCGTTGCTTGCGCGGTGCGACCACCTCGCGGGCGAAAACGGTGATGCTCTCGCCCGACGGGTCACCGTGGTCGAGCGGCACGACGAACTCGTGCTCGGTGGTCACCAGACCGGGTGACCGGTGAGTCGGGCCTCGCACGCCCTCGACCGTAGCCCACCGCGCGGACGTGCTTGACTGCCGCGCATGCTGCCATGGAGAGGCGAGCTCGCCGGCCGGATCGACGAGCAGGTCATCGAGTCCGAGCTGCTGCGGGACAACCCGCTCGGGGACCCGCACGAGCGCCCGATCTGGGTGTACCTGCCGCCCGGCTACGACGACAGTCCCGAGACCCGCTACCCGGCCGTCTATGTGATCCAGGGCTACACCGGACACGTGTCGATGTGGGCCAACCGCAGCGCCTACCGGCAGCCCTTCACCGAGTCGGCGGACCAGGTCTTCGCGTCCGGTGAGGCCCCGCCCTGCATCCTCGTGTACGTCGACGCGTGGACGGCGTACGGCGGGTCGCAGTTCGTCGACTCACCGGGCACCGGTCGCTACCACTCCTACCTCTGCGACGAGGTCGTGCCGTGGGTGGACGCGCGCTACCGAACCATCGCCGGGCCGGACTCGCGGGCGATCATGGGCAAGTCCAGCGGCGGGTTCGGGGCGATGATCACCCCGATGTGGCGGCCCGACCTCTTCGGTGCGCTGGCCACGCATGCGGGCGACGCGCTCTACGAGATGTCTTACGTGGCGGAGTTCGGCGACGCGGTCCGACACCTCCGTGACTACGACGGCGACATCTGGAAGTGGTGGGACGACTTCCGCTCGCGCCCGTCGTTCACCGAGGCCGCGGACCAGGTGCTGCTCATGACGCTGGGCTGCAGCGCGTGCTTCTCGGCCGACTCGGACGGGACCGTGCAGCTGCCGTTCGACACCCGGACCGGTGAGCTGCGCCCGGACGTCTGGTCGCGCTGGCTCGATGTCGACCCGGTGCGCATGGTCGACAGGTACGCCGACGAGCTGCGCTCGATGCGCGCGATCTGGATCGACGCGGGCAACCGTGACGAGTGGTACCTCGACCTCGGGGCCGAGGCGTTCCGGGCCGGGCTCGCGCGCATCGGCGTACCGGAGGAGCGGATCTACTTCGAGATCTTCGACGCGACACACATGGGCATCGACTACCGCTACCCGCTGTCGTTGGCCTGGCTGGCGCACCGCCTGGCCCGCTGAGTCGTGCTCAGAAGCTCGCGAGCGGACCCGGCGTGCCGAGGGCGAGGCCGCGTCCGAAGGTCGCGCCTAGCTCGTCGGCCTCGTTCCGGCGCAGGGGGGAGTCGTCGCCGAGCGCCATGACCTCGGCACCGAGGTCGGTCGCGGCGGCGAGCAGACGGCGTACGGCGGTGGAGGAGCCGCGGCCCGGGACGGCGAGGTCGACCTGCACCAGGTCGGGCCGCAGCCAGACCAGCGCGGGCACGGCATCCGGGAGGTCGGCGACGTCGGCCAGCACGACCTGCCACCCCCATGCCCGCATCTCCTCGACGGCCTGACGCAACCGGCCCTGGTGGGCGAACGCGTCGTCGTGGACCTCGGCCGCGACGTGCAGCCGCCGCCGGCCGGTGGCGAAGGAGGTGGCCAACCGGGGCGGGCACGGGCTGCCGAACGTCTCGGGCTCCGGCGTGATGTGCAGCGTCTCGCTCAGACCGGCAGCCACCGCCTGGTCGAAGGCCAGGCAGCGGAACGCCCAGTCCAGGCGCTCGACCAGGCCGAGCGAGGCCGCACCCGCGAGCAGGGAGAGTGTGTCAGCGAGCTCGGTGCCGGATTTGCCGCGTCCGGTTGCCTTGTAGCCGACGACAGCGTTGTCGGACAGGCGGCGGATCGGCTGGAAGTCCGGGCCGAGCTGTGCAGGGTCCGAGATCAGCTCCTCGAGCACGGCGCGGGTACGGCGCGTTTTGTCCAGCTCGTCCGTCAGGCTCATGATCAAGCCGTCGGCACCGGCGCAGCGAACTTGAGGCTCCGGTAGCGTCCGCGTCGAAGGGCTCGGCCCGAACCGGGAGTGCCGAGGGGATCGACGGGAGGAGTCGCGATGACGATCGTGGTGGGCTACGTCCCGCGGCCGGAAGGCCGGGCCGCGCTGCGACGGGCGGCCGAGGAGGCTCGGCGGCGTGGCACCCGACTGGTGGTCATCAACTCCAACCGCGGCGGCCGCGAGCTCGACGACGAGGACGCGGTCCAGCACGAGCGGGAGCTGACCGAGGTGCGGGCGCAGCTCGACGCCGAGGGCATCGACCACGAGGTGCGCCAGCTGGTGCGCGGTCTTGACCCGGCGGAGGACCTGATCCAGGTCGCGACCGAGGTGCAGGCCGACTTCATCGTGATCGGGCTGCGCCGGCGTACGCCGGTGGGCAAGCTCATCCTCGGCAGCAACGCGCAGCGCATCCTGCTCGAGTCGCCGTGCCCCGTCCTCGCGGTCAAGGCCGAGGCATGACCGCGATCGCGATCACCGGCCGGCCGCCGGCCGACGCGCTGCTGGACAGCGACCCGTTCGCCCTGCTGGTCGGCATGCTGCTCGACCAGCAGTACCCGATGGAGCACGCCTTCCTCGGGCCGCACAAGATCGCCGAGCGGCTCGGCGTGGACCACCTCGACCCCGGGCTGATCGCGGCCCAGGACCCGGACGAGTTCGCCGCGCTGTGCTCGACCCCACCGGCGGTGCACCGCTACCCCGGGAGCATGGCGAAGCGCATCCAGGCGCTGGCCCAGGTGATCGTCGAGCAGTACGACGGGGACGCAGCGGCGATCTGGACCGGGGCTCGCACCGGTCAGGAGCTCTTCGGCCGGCTTCGCGGGCTGCCCGGCTACGGCGAGACCAAGGCGCGGATCTTCCTCGCCCTCCTCGGCAAGCAGCGCGGCGTGCACCCGAAGGGGTGGCGGGAGGCGGCCGGCGCCTACGGCGAGAAGGGGTCGTACCGCTCGGTCGCCGACGTGGTCGACGCGGCGAGCCTCGAGCGGGTGCGCAGCACCAAGAAGGCGGCCAAGCTCGCCAAGGCCGCCGAGGCAGGCTGACGCTGCCGGAAGCGCCGCGGACCTCGCCGACCGCCGAAGTGCCTACAAGTAGCCAGCCCGACTGAGTGGTCTGCTGATCACCTTTCGGCGATTTCGGTCCGTGCACCCCCACGGGGGATTAGCCTGCGAGCAGCAACCAGGGGGCTACACCGCGTGAGCGGTGGTAGGAGAGGTCGGCGTGTCGGAGCCGGGGACAGTCCCGTTCGAGCCGGCGGACAGCGCCCTGCTCGAGACGCTGGTCCGCGAGGCGCCGGTGGCGTTCGTCCTCTATGACACCGATCTCCGCTACCGACGGATCAACCGCATGCTCGCGGAGATCAACGGGCTGCCGATGCAGGACCACATCGGGCGACGACCCACCGAGGTGCTGCCACGCGAGCTGGGGGAGTTCATCGAGGGCCAGCTGGCGGAGGTCATGCGCACCGGCCGGACCGTGATCTACGAGGACGACGTGGCACCGTCGCCGCGTACCGGGGAGATGCGTCACTACCGGTCGCAGTGGTTCCGGGCGAACGGGCCCGACGGCGGCGTGGTCGGGGTCGCGGTGCTGATCAGCGATGTCACCGACCGTCGCCGCGACGAGCAGCGGCTGCGCGAGCTGCAGGACCGGACCGCCAAGCTGCAGCGCGCGACGTCCGCCTTGGCTCGCACCCTCACCGTCGATGATGTACACCGCGTGATGCGCAAGATCGGGTCGCGGGACCTGGGTGCCGCGCGGACCGAGGTGCTGGATGTCACGGGTCCGGACCCTTGGGAGCCGGCTGCGGGCGACACGGTCCTGCTGCTCGAGGGCTCCGCCGGGCCGATCGGGCGGCTCTGGCTGCGGTGGGAGACGGGTCTCGAGCCGCCGGCAGACGAGCCGGCGGCGTTCGACCCACAGGTCGTCGGCCACCTGGCCGCGGTGCCGGGGCTGCGGCTGGCCCGGGTGACGCCTGAGGTCGACGAGGAGCTGGTCGTCGCGATCGCCGGTCAGTGCGCGATCGCGGTGGAGCGGTGCCTGCTCTACGAGCGCGAGCGGCGTACGGCGAGCGAGCTGCAGCGCAGTCTGCTTCCGGACCGGTTGCCGGAGGCCCCGGGGATCGAGCTGGCCGCGCAGTTCCGGCCCGGCTCGGCCGAGGCCGACGTCGGCGGCGACTGGTACGACGCGTTCCCGCTGCCGGACGGTCGGCTGGTGCTGGTGATCGGTGACGTGATGGGCAAGGGCGTGGCCGCGGCCGCCGGGATGGGCCGGTTGCGCTCGGCCGTCCGGGCGCTCGCCCTGGTCAACCCGCTGCCCGAGGCCGTGCTGAAGGGACTGGACCGGGTCTTCTCCAGCACCGAGGACTCGGACCAGATCGCGACGCTGGTCTACCTGCTGGTGAGTCCGGCGGCACGGCGTACCGCGATCGGCGGGGCCGGGCACCTGCCGCTGGTGCTCGCCCGCGCCGGAAGCCCCCCGGAGCTGGTGGACGCGGGATCCGGTGCGACGCCGCTCGGGTGGCCGGAGCCGCGGACCCAGCGGACCCTGGAGCTGGGGCCAGGGGACCTGCTGCTGGGGATCACCGACGGGGTGGTCGAGCGGCGCGGGCTCGACCTGGACGAGGGTCTGGCGGCGGTGGTCGCGGTCGTCGCCGAGGCCACCGGCGACCTCGACACGCTGGTGGACCGGGTGGCGCGGACGATGCTCGGGGGCATCGAGGGACGCGACGACGCGACCGTGCTGGCGCTGCGCTTCACCTGAGCGGCCGGGTGACAGCCGCGC
>JAVEDG010000304.1 GCA_030841245.1 Actinomycetota bacterium | reverse complement strand
CGCCATCTCGGCCGCTTCCACCGCGCGGTTGTCGCCACGGGCCGAACCGATGCCCATCAGCGCGGAGCCGGCACCGCACATCACGGACTTGACGTCGGCGAAGTCGAGGTTGATCAGGCCCGGGGTCGTGATCAGGTCGGTGATGCCGGAGACGCCCTGCAGCAGAACCTGGTCGGCCGACTTGAACGCGTCGAGCACGCTGATCGAGCGGTCCGAGATGGACAGCAGCCGGTCGTTGGGGATGACGATGAGCGTGTCGACCTCGTCGCGGAGCTCCTCGATGCCGGTCTCGGCCGAGTTCGCCCGGCGCCGGCCCTCGAAGCCGAACGGCCTGGTCACGACGCCGATGGTCAGAGCACCGAGCGAGCGGGCGATCTTGGCGACGACCGGAGCGCCGCCGGTGCCCGTGCCCCCTCCCTCGCCGGCAGTCACGAAGACCATGTCGGCGCCGCGCAGCACCTCCTCGATCTCCTCGGTGTGGTCCACGGCGGCCCGCTGCCCGACCTCGGGGTCGGCGCCCGCGCCGAGGCCACGAGTGAGCTCGCGGCCGACGTCGAGCTTGACGTCCGCGTCGGACATCAGCAGGGCTTGGGCGTCGGTGTTGATCGCGATGAACTCGACGCCCTTGAGGCCGACCTCGATCATCCGGTTGACCGCGTTCACGCCGCCGCCGCCGATGCCGACGACCTTGATGACCGCGAGGTAGTTCTGCGGTGCTGCCACGTCGGTTGCCTCTCGCTTCGAAGTGCCTGGACCTCGGAAGACCTCGGTTGTGGCGAGATCCCGTCGTTCTTGGAAACTCTCACCCTCTAGTTGAGGCTTATAGTTATGTCAACCTCGGGGCTGGCAGGACCGTAGGTGTCCGCGACCCCCGATTCAACGACCGGCGCCGCGACACGCCGACCGCGCCTCGGACTCCGCAGCGCGCACGTGGCACTGGTCCCTGGGGACGTCCCGGTCGTAGGGGTCTCCGACGTCTGTGTCACGCCGGTTCGGAGTGGCGGCGCGCGTGTCACCCCGTCGCGGGGAGGCCGGACTGCAGCGCCCTCGGACGTCCCGCGACACCGGTTTGCCTCGCCGTTTCTCATGCCCGGACGGCACGAGAATCTGTGGACAGCGAATCGGTGGTTGTGGATGACGAATCCGTTGTGGACAAAGGGTTTCCGGGGTGTCGCGGGTGGGGGTTTGTGTCCAACCCCTGCCTACTGTTCCGGGTATGAGCAGCAGCGGCGGCACCCTCCTCGAGCACCCGCTGGTCGGAGGCGCCCGAGCGGCCGCCGCCGGGCTGGACCGGTCGCTGCGTGGCCCAGGCCTGGCAGGCCGCCGACACCGACATCGAGACCGCCCTGACCCAGCTGGCCGCGGTCGAGGCCAAGGCGACCGCGCTGCGCGCGCTGCTGCTGGCCCAGGCGGAGTCCCGCAACCTGAAGGAGCGCACCCAGGCGCTGTCCACGGCGCAGTGGCTGACCCAACGGTTCCGCTGCTCGCGGGGGTTGGCCGCGGCCCGGGTGCGGGAGGCCGGCCTGCTCGCCGCCCAACCGGTCGTGCGCACCGCGCTGGCCGAGGGGACCGTGACGGTGGAGCAGTCCCGGGTGCTCGCGACCGCGCTGGCCCGCGTCGACGCGATCCCCGCGCTCACCGGGGCCGACCGGGAAGAAGCTACTCGGTTCCTGATCGCCCAAGCCGGGTCGCTGAGCCCGGCCGAGCTCACCGGAGCCGGCCAAGCCCTCGCCGAGGCCCTCACGTCGACCCCGGACGTCGACGACCCGGCCGACGCCGCCGCCGTGGCCCGCGAGCTCGCCGCCGCCGAAGCCGCCGCGCAGGCCGCCGAGACCAACCGGTTGATCACCAAACGCCGCCCCGGCGGCGGGTTCACCGGCCGGTTCACCATCGGCAACGCCGACGAGACCGCCTTCGCCGCCTGGCTGCGCCAGGCCGAGAAACCTCATCCCGGCACCGACGGGTTCGAGGACACCCGGCCCCGCGACCAACGCCGAGCCGACCACCTGCTCGACGCCCTGCGCAGCGCCCTGGGCGGCCGCAGCGGCGCGGGCGCCAGCGGTGGCAGCGCAGCTGGACCGCAGACACAGAACGACGGCCACGAGGAGGCACCGGACCAACCCGCCACCAGCTCTGGACCCGCCAGCCCCGCCGACCCGGCAGGACACACCGGCACCCACCCAGACCCCGACCCCGACCCGGACGCAGCCGCAGCCGCGGGGCCCGGTCAGCTGCCGCTGCCCGCCACCTGGGCCAGTGCCCCCACCCGACTGCTGCCCAGCAACGTCACCATCGGGCTCACGGTGTCACTGCAGGCGCTGCGCGACGGGCTGGCCGGGGCCGGGCGCCTCGATACCGGGGCCACCCTCTCCGCCGCCGAGCTACGCCGCCTCGCCTGTGACGCCGCGATCATCCCCATCGTGATGAACGGGCACAGCACACCGCTCGACGTCGGACGCAAACGCCGCCTCCACGACGTCTACCAGCGCCGCGCCCTTTACGTCCGCGACCAAGGCTGCATCACCCCCGGCTGCCAGCGGCCCGCCGCCGACTGCCAACCCCACCACGACCCCGACTGGACCAACGGCGGACCCACCGACATCGACCACGCCGCCCTGCTCTGCCTCTACCACCACCAGCAGGTCCACCGCCAAGGCTGGACCGTGCGCCTTGCCGCCAACGGCTACCCCGACCGCATCCCACCCAAGACCATCGACCCCGAACAGTGCCCCCGACAACACCACCGCTTCCGACTCCGCCTGCTCACCCAACGAAGACAGACCTGAGCCGGCCGGTCACTCCACCAGGCTCGAGTTGTGTTCCGCCCACAGGGCCGCCATGTCGTCGATCGGTCCCTCGTGCAGACGCTGGATCAGCCGATCGATCTCAGGGGACATCACGACGAGCACCTTGGCTCCGCTGCTGCCCGCCGTCGCGAACGTGTGTCGTGAACCGGCCGCGACGGTATGCATTTCCCCGGCACGCAGGTGATGTCGTGTATCACCGTCGAGCACGGTCAGCTCGCCCTCGATGACGTAGAACGCCTCGTCGCCGTTGTGGTGGACGTGCGTCGGAGCCATGTCCCCCGGATAGGCCTGAAGGTTCCACTCGCGCAAGACGAACTGGCTCATCACGACAGGCTAGCCACACCCACCCGAGCCGCTCCAGCCGTGCCGGGGCCGACAAGAAACGACGGATGAGACGCTGGGGGTATGCAGCTGTTCAGCCTCGACGAAGCCGTGACCGAGGTACGCCGTCTGCTGCCGGTCCTCGACGAGATCGTGGCACTGCGGGCCCAGGCCGCCGAGCTCGCCGCCGCCGCGTCCGGGGGGCCGCCGACGGCGCTGGGTGGCCTGGCCGAGCTCAAGGCGGCGCAGGCACGGCTGGACGAGCTGCTGGCCCAGGTGCAGGACACCGGCGCGCAGCTCAAGGGGCTGGCACCGTTGCTGGTCGACTTCCCCAGCGAGCTCGACGGCACCGACGTACTCCTCTGCTGGCTCGAAGGCGATCGTGCGCTCGGGTGGTACCACCGCGTCGACCTCGGCTTCGCCGGACGGCGGCCGCTTCCCTGAACCGGCGCGATCTGCACCGCGGCGGCCACGCAGGCGCTACGGGGCGGCTCTGTTGAGGACGAGCACGTGCCGGATCATCGTCAGTCCCCGCTCGTTGACGAACGTCTCGGTCTCCACCGCGGCGATCGCGCGAGCGACCCGCAACGAGGCGACGTTGTCCGGATCCACCAGGATGTGCGCCTCGCGAGCGCTCGTCTCGCGGCGGAGGAACTCACACACCAGCCGTACGGCGCGGCTCGTGTAGCCCTTGCCGCGATGCTGCGGAGCGCAGGCGTAGGAGATGTTGGCCTCGCCGAGCGGGACGTGGTCGTTGGCCAGGTCGCAGTCGACGTAGGCGACGTACCGGTCGGCTGCCGTGTCCACACTGAACGCCCACTTGGGGCCGGATCCGAACGTGTCGTGGCTGTGCTCCAGGTGGCGCCGCTGGTGCGCACGCTGCTCCTGCGGCGACATCGCCAGGTAACGCTGCGGATCGCCGGGCTCCCACAGCCACCTCATCTGCTCGACGTCGACCGCCTCGAGATGTGCCGCCAGGTCGGCGGGCTCTTGACGCCGTATCGCCACGACACCATCGGTCCAGACACGGGGCACCTACCCATCGTCCACGACGAGCAGCTGCCTGCGGCGAGACCGGGTACGCCGGCGCGCTGACGTCGGTGCACACCGCATAGGTTCGCCCGCATGGCGCGGATCGGCTTCATCGGCACTGGCCAGATGGGCACGGGCATGGCGGCGCGGTTGCTCGCGGCCGGCCATGAGCTCAAGGTCTACAACCGCACCGCCGGTAAGACGGCCGCGCTGGTCGCGGCCGGCGCGCGGTCGGCCGCCAGCCCGCGGGACGCGGCCGAGGGGGCGGAGGCGATCGTCGTGATGGTGAGCCATGACGAAGCGTCGCGGACCGTGTGGTCGGGCGAGCACGGCGTCCTGGCCGCACGGCCGACAGCGGACGCGTTCGCGATCGAGTGCTCGACGCTGTCCCAGGGCTGGGTGCTCGAGCTGGCCGCGATCGCCCACTCCCGGGGCATGCGCTACCTCGACTGCCCGGTGACCGGTCTGCCGGAGGCCGCGGCGGACGGCCGGCTGACGTTGCTGGTCGGTGCCGCCGAGCAGGACCTCGATGCAGCGATGCCGCTGCTCCGGCCCATGTCGGTCGACCAGCTCCACTTCGGACCAGTCGGTGCCGGCACGGCGTACAAGCTGATCATCAACCTGATCGGAGCGGTCCAGATCGCCTCCGCGGCGGAGGGCATGGCGCTCGCCGAGCGTGCCGGGCTGGACCTCGACCTGGTGGCCCGCGCCATCGCGTCCGGCCAGGCTGCCAGCCCGCAGGTGGTGCGCAACACCCGACGGATGGCCGACGGCGACCACGACCGCAACGTCGTCTTCTCGGGGCGACTCCGTCGCAAGGACGCCGACTACGCCGTCCGACTGGCCGACGCACTCGACATGGCCGCACCATTCGGGCGCGCAGCGCTGGCGGGCCTGGACCGCCTGCTGGAGGCCGGCCTCGGCGAGCAGAACGAGAGCAGCATCGTCGAGGTCGCGCGAGCGGCGCGCCGACCGCCGTCAGAGCAGTCGGAGCAGTCGGAGCCGTCTCAGCCGTCGGAGTAGGAAGAGTCAGCCGGGCCGACCGCTCCCGCCAGCGGGTCAGCGGCCGCTGCTGGACCGGCGCTTCTTCGCCGGCACCCGCCAGTCGACGCCGAGTGCGTCGGAGGCGAAGCCCATCGCGATGCGGAAGGCGCGGTCCGGATCGACCTCAGGGTCGACGAGTGCGACCTGGATCGACAGGCCGTCGATGAGAGCCGCGAACGTCACCGCGAAGTCCTTCGCGTCGACGTCTCCCAGCTCGCCGGTGTCCTGACCGTGCGCCACCACGTCGACGATGGTCCGGCGCCACCGCTCGTCGAGCGCGATCCGGTCCTTGGCGACCTCCTGGTGACGCAACGCCTGCGCCCATAGGTCGAACCACAGCCCCCATCCGGGCACCTCGCCGGCGCCGTCGGGGACGCAGGTCCGGTGCACCAGCAGCTCCAGCCGTTCGCGCGCGGTCGGGAGGGCACCGAGCGCGGCGGTGCAGAGGGCGTAGAACCGGTCCTCGGACCAGCGCAGCGCCTCGGTGAGCAGCCGGTCCTTGGTGCCGAAGTAGTAGATGACCAGCGCCGGGCTCGCATCACATCGGCGCGCGACGTCGGCGATCCGGGTCTCCGAGAACCCCCGCTCCCCCATGACCGCCGCGGCCGCTTCCAGCATCTGCTCCCGGCGTACGTCGGGCGCGCCGACGGGCTCGACCCGGTTGGTGCTCGGCGCCGCCATCGACCCCCCACTTTCGGACATCTGCGGTCCCGTCAAGACTTGTCCCGAGGCTAGCACGGTCTTTAGACTGAACAGTCAGTCAGCCGACATCGGTCGGGCTGGTGCCACGCGATGCCTCGAGGGGGCAGCCATCCCGCAAGTGGAGTCGGTCGACCCGCGACGAGTGGCCGTCCGGGCGATGCTCGAGGCGCGCTCGGTCGCAGTGGTCGGCGCCAGCGCGCGCCCCGGGAGCTTCGGCGAGCGGCTCGCGACCGAGGTGCTGCGCAGCCCGCGCGGTCCGGTTGTGCACCTGGTCAACCCGCGGTACGACGAGGTGCTCGGCCGCAGGTGTGTGCCGGGCCTCGACGCCATCGCCGACCCGGTCGACCTCGTGCTGCTCGGCGTGGGTGATGACAGGCTCGAAGAGCAGCTGTCGTGCGCCGCGCGACGTGGTGACCGCTCGGCGGTCGTCTTCGGGATGGCGCACGAGCCACCGGAAGCCGCAGCAGGTCGCCCGAGCCTGGCTGCGCGACTGGCGTCGATCGCCAGGTCGGCCGGGATGGCCCTCTGCGGCGCCAACTGCATGGGCTTCCTCAACGCTGCAGTCGGGTTGCGGGCGATCGGCTACCTGGAGCGGCCCGACCTGAGCATGGGCGGCATCGCACTGGTGTCGCACTCGGGCTCGGCGTTCTCGGCGCTGCTGCGCAGCCATCGGCGGCTGGGTTTCTCACTCGCGGTCTCGTCGGGGCAGGAGCTGGTGACGACCACCGCCGACTACCTCGACTACGCGTTGGACCTCGGCTCGACGCGTTCGGTGGCATTGCTGCTGGAGACGATCCGTGAACCGGACCGGTTGCGCGCCGCTCTCGTGCGGGCGGCAGTGTCCGAGGTGCCCGTCGTGCTGCTCTCGGTAGGTGGCACTCCCCCGGGTGCCGGGCTGGTAGCTGCTCACTCGGGGGCACTGGCCGGTGCCGACGCCGCTTGGGAGGCACTCGCCGACGCACACGGCCTGGTACGGGTCGAGGACCTCGACGAGATGGCCGACGTGCTCGAGCTGTTCGGCACCGGCCGACGGGTGCGCGGCGGGGCAGGCCCCGGCCCACGGCGTACGGGCATTGCGACGGTCCACGACTCCGGTGCCGAGCGGGCGCTGGTCGCCGACATCGCGCATCGCGCCGGCGTGCCGTTCGCCGAGGTCTCTGTTGGGACGACGGACCGGCTACAGGCCCTGCTCGACCCCGGCCTCGAGCCGGCCAACCCGCTCGACGTGTGGGGCCGCGGCTCGTCCACCCGACAGCTGTTCGCCGACTGCCTGTCCGCGCTGGCCGACGACGACGCGGTCCAAGCGTTGGCGCTCGCCGTCGACCTGGTCCCGGAGTACGACGGTGACGACTCGTACCCGATGGCGGTCCTCGACGTCGCCGCCCGCACCGACAAGCCGGTGGCAGTCCTCAGCAACATGGCCAGTGCGCTGGACCAGCAGTGGGCCGGCCGGCTCCGAGACGCGGGCGTCCCCGTTCTCGAAGGGACACGCTCGGGCCTTCGCGCTCTCGGCCACCTGCTCGCCTGGCGAGGCGGCTCGGTGCCGTCCACCGGTCCCGCGGTCGACGTGCAGCGGCGGTCCCGCTGGCGCAGTCGGCTGGCGCAGGCACCGCTCGCCGCAGGTGAAGGTTTCGCCCTGCTCCGCGACTACGGCATCGCGGTAACGCGGGCGATCGAGGTCGCCACCAGAGCTGCGGCCACAGCAGCGGCCGAGGAGCTCGGCTGGCCGGTCGTGGTCAAGACGGCGCAGCCCGACATCGCGCACAAGACAGAGGTCGGAGGGGTGGTGCTCGGGCTGGCCGATGCCGACGCCGTGGTCCACGCGTATGACGACCTGACCGCCCGCCTCGGCCCGCGGGTGCTGGTCTGCGCCACCGCGCCGGCCGGCGTGGAGCTCTCGCTGGGGATCGCGACCGACCCGGTGCTGGGGCCGGTGGTGGTGATCGGCGCGGGCGGCGTCCTCGTCGAGCT
>JAVEDG010000296.1 GCA_030841245.1 Actinomycetota bacterium | reverse complement strand
GCCGAGGTAGTGCGCGAGCTCGTCGCTCCACTTGACCGGAAGCGCGAGCTTGGCCGCTCGACGTGCCACATCCTGCGCGGCCAGCGGCAGCGCCGGCGAGGCCATCGAACGGCCCGCGTACTCGAAGGAGCGGACGATCTCGTCAGTCGCCTCGACATGCTCAGCGCGCACCCAGCCACGGTTCTGGGTCCAGAGTCGGTGGTTGGGGGTGCAGCGCAGCCGTGACCCGTCTGAGAAGCGAAGCTCCACCACTTCGTTCGTCCCAGTGACCATGTAACGGACGGGGCGCGTGGCCACAACGCGAGACACTGAATCGTCGTCCGACGTCACGTCGTTGGTGTAGACGTCGAACGCCTCACCAGTCGCGGCGCGCGAGACGAGCTCGCCGATCTGGATCAGGCCCTTGTCCGTGACGACTCGCTGATCGGCAGGGAAGCACGGGTTGGACGCGGTGATGCGGCCAGTCTCGGGGTTGGTGTGCCAGTCGTTGATTGTGTCGTCGTACTGGATGCCGGGGTCGGCGCACTCCCAGGACGCCACGGCGATCTTGCGCCACAGCTCACGGGCGTCGACGGTCTCGAGCACCTCGCCGGTGGCCCTGGCTCGCAGGCCGAACTCACCGCCCTGCTCGACCGCGCGCATGAACTCGTCGCTGACGCGCACTGAGTTGTTGGCGTTCTGGTACTGCACGGACGTGATGTCACGGCCGCCGAGGTCCATGTCGAAGCCGGCGTCGCGCAGAGCTCGGATCTTGTTCTCCTCGCGCGCCTTGGTCTCGACGAACTCCTCGATGTCGGGGTGGTCGACGTCAAGCACGACCATCTTGGCCGCACGGCGGGTCGCGCCACCCGACTTGATCGTCCCGGCGGACGCGTCGGCGCCGCGCATGAACGACACCGGGCCGCTCGCGGTGCCGCCCGACGACAGCAGCTCCTTGGACGAGCGGATCCGCGAGAGGTTCAACCCCGCGCCGGAGCCGCCCTTGAAGATCAGGCCTTCCTCGCGGTACCAGTTCAGGATCGAGTCCATCGTGTCGTCGACCGCGAGGATGAAGCACGCCGAGACTTGTTGAGGGCTTGATGTTCCAACGTTGAACCACACCGGGGAGTTGAACGAGAACACCTGGTGGAGCAGCGCCCAGGTCAGCTCGTGCTCGAAGATCTCGGCGTCGACGGGCGAGCGGAAGTAGCCGTGCTCCTGGCCGGCGCGGCGGTAGGTGAGCACGACCCGGTCGATCAGCTGACGCAGGCTGGTCTCGCGGACCGCGGTGTCCAGGGCTCCGCGGAAGTACTTCGTCGTGACGATCGTGGAGGCGTTGACCGACCAGAAGTCGGGGAACTCCACCGCGCGCTGCTCGAAGATCGTCTCGCCGGTCTTCCAGTTCTGCTGGACGACGTCGCGGCGCTCCCAGGTCACCTCGTCGTAGGGGTGGACACCCTCGGTGGTGTAGATGCGCTCCACCGCCAGACCTGCGTCCTTGCCCCGGCTGGTCGGGCGCACGATCTGCGGCTTGTCATGCGACGTCTCCGTCATCCCTGCTCCTCCTTGGAACTGCTCTTGATTCAACACGTCAGCACCGACAGAAACTCCCCCGAAAGGGGCGCTCCCCGGCGTACTCCTAAGGCGTCTCGTACGGCGTGGCAGCGACGTCCGGACCCTCGCCGCCGTCCCGGTCGGCGGCCCCGCCCGGTGGCCCGTCGCTGAGCTGGTGCTCGGCCCGCAGCAGCGAGATCTCGGCCTCGAAGTCGGTGAGGCTCTCGAAGGCGCGGTAGACGCTGGCGAAGCGCAGGTAGGCCACCTCGTCGAGGCGGCGCAGCGGCTCGAGCACGGCCATTCCAACCTCGTGGGCCTCGATCTCGGCGACCCCGGAGGCTCGCACCGTGTCCTCGACGCTCTGGGCGAGCAGCGCGAGCTCTCCCTCGCTGACCGGGCGTCCCTGGCAGGCCTTGCGGGCCCCGGCCAGCACCTTGTCGCGGCTGAACGGCTCGCTGGCGCCGGACCGCTTGGTCACGCTCAGGCTGGTCGTCTCGATCGTGGTGAAGCGCCGGCCGCACTCCGGGCACTGGCGCCGGCGGCGGATCGAGGTGCCGTCCTCGCTGGCGCGCGAGTCGACTACCCGGGAGTCGGTGTGGCGGCAGAACGGGCAGTGCATCCGGGCCTCCCTTCGAACTGCCGTGTGGCCGTGAGCCTGTGCATGCACCTGTGGACGGGCTGTTCACCACCTGTGGACCAGCCCATCCGGCCTGGGGACTACATGTGGATAGTTACAGCCCTGTCATTCACAAGATGTAGGGACGCTAGACCCGTCCCCGGCCGGACGCAAGCGGTTGGGCCCACCCGATCGGATGATTTTTTGCCCCGGCGTCCGCCCGAGCCGCCCGGGGGGGTGGACCGGCGTCCCGGACCGACTCCCGGCGAGCCTGCTCGGTTGTCGGCCGTACGGGTGACGCGGTCCGGCCGGTCGCGCGGCGCCGGCCCGATTTTGCCGATTCGTGATCCAGGCACCGGGCCAGGCCCCGATACGGCCAAACGACGGGGCTCTCTTCCAGGCCCCTGCCGAAGACGACCTCGAAAGAAGCCTCCGTGCCCGAGTTCACCCGCCGGTCGGGCAACCGCACCATCACCGCGCTGCTCGCCGCGACCACCGCCGCCATACTCACGCTGGGCATGGCCGGCCCGGCAGCCGCCCTGAGCACCCCTCGGGCGTCGTACCCGAAGGCGATCGAGCGCCTCTCGTCCTACCAGCCGCAGAAGACCTGCTCGCCGTGGGCCAAGCCCGGCGTGGTCGACCTGTCCAAGCGTCTCCTGCGCCGCTACCCGACCACGCGCAGCCTCGGCATCGTGCGGGCCTGCTCGGTCGGCGGGACCTCCGAGCACAAGGAGGGGCGCGCCTTCGACTGGGGCGGCCTCAGCGCGCACCGCGCCATCGACCGCAAGCGGGTCGCCAACTTCACGCACTGGCTCTTCGCCAGCGACAAGTACGGCCACCGCTACGCGATGGCGCGTCGGCTCGGGATCATGTACCTGATCTGGAACCACCACATCTGGAGCGCCTACCGGGCGGGCGAGGGCTGGCGGCGCTACTCGGGCTCGAACCCGCACACCGACCACATGCACATCTCGTTGGACTGGCGCGGGGCCCGCAAGGAGACCTCCTTCTGGACCGGCAAGGTCGGGTCCGGCAGTGGCACCCCGACACCGACCCCGAGCCCCTCCCCGTCCCCGGCACCGGGCTCCGGCTCGGACGACCCGCGCCCGGAGCCGACCCCACCGGCCAGCCTGCCCGACGGCCCGGCGTTGACCACCGAGACGCTGAGCCTGTCGGCCGACCGCGTCTGGGGCGGTTACACCACGGGTGAGCTGGTCGCCGGCACGCCGTACCTCATCGAGGTGCACGGCACGTACGGCTTCAGCTCGAAGTCCGGCGCCCGCGCCGACGCCGAGTGCTCGCGCACCACGACCAGCGGCTGGGCCCGCGACCGCTCGATCAACCCGGCCCAGCCGTGGAGCGACCACCTCGACGTGTACGTCGACGGGCACGACCTCTACTCCGACCCTGACACGAACAACGGGAGCAACTGCGACACGCGGACACACACCTACCGCTGGACCTACACGCCGTCGCGGACGGGACGAGTCCCCTTCCGCATCTGGGATCCCAACCAGTTCGCCAACAACTCGGGCGCACTGACCGTGCGCGTCATCCGGGCGACGGCCCGCGACGACATGACCTGGTGGGTCGGCGCCGCTGCCGGCCAGGGCGTCACCAGCCCCGGCGCACTACAGGGTGGGGCGACCTACGAGGCGACGGTCACCGGGACCGTCGATGTCGGCGACCACGTGACCTCCGACGCGGAGTGCTCGAAGCCGACCTGGGACGACACCTGGTCGCGCACGGCCGGCCAGGACTGGTCGCGCTACGACGTGCTGCTCGACACGAGCGACGTGCGGCTCGACCCGGTCGGGACCGACCAGAACGGGTGCGACACGCAGACCCACACCTACCGCACCCAGATCAGCGTCGGCACAACCAGACCGGTCAACCTCCGGGTGAACGACCCGGCGTTCCATGACAACAGCGGCCACCTGACCATCCACGTCGTCCGGGTCACGCCGGTCACCGGACCGGAGACGCTCACCCTGGACTCCACCTCGTCCGCGGGGACCAGCAGCCAGCGGATCTACCCGGCGGGACAGGCGCTGCGGGTGCACGCCAGCGGCCGCTACCAGTTCAGCTCGGACATCGTCGCCGACGCGGAGTGCACCAGCGCCACCTGGGACCCGACGTGGCGTGTCGTGCGCCAGGGGCTCTCCGACGGCGACCGCCCGCTGGGCGACGTGACGGTCAACGGCCAGCTGCTGAGCTGGAGCCCGGACTCGGGCTCGTCCTCGGGATGCGATACGGACCACGGCTACTGGGTGACCTTCACACCCAGCAGCACCGGGCCGATCGCGCTGGCTCTGGCCGACACGGCCTTCGACGACAACTCGGGCAGCCTCACCGTCACCATCGAGCCGGCCGGCTGACCGTGGCAAGCACGTCCACGGCCGTTGCCCTCCGGCGTCCGGGTGCGGTGGCAGCGCTGGCTCTGGTCGGCCTGACCCTGCTCAGCGGGTGCACCGGGAAGCCGCAGCCCGCGACGGCGGCCCCGGTGCCCCACGAGACGGGAACCGCCTCGGCCATCACCGGTACGCCGGGTCCGACGCGCCCCGGCACGGCTCTCGTCGCCGGCCCGAGCGCAGCTTCGATCTCGTCAGATCCCGCCACCGACGTCCCACCGGGATATCCCGGCGGCCCTACTGTCGGGCCCGCCGGGCGCGGACCGCGCTCGGTCGTGCCGCCGGGAGCCCTGCTCGACGCGGCCACCGTCGGCTCGGTCACCGGCAGCCGTCTCGTCACCGCCGACCCGCCGGAGCCGGTCTGCGACAGCGCTCGCGCCGTGGGCTCCCTCGCGATGCGCTCGAGCGGGCTGGCGGACTCGAGCGGCCACGTCTGGCAGTCCGTGGCGACCTGGCCCGCACGGGCCGCAGCACGTCGTGCCGTCCGCGAGGTGAACGCCGCGCTGGTCTCCTGCGGCTGGACGTCGGAAGGCGACCCGCGGCTCGGTGAGGCGGCGGCGGCGCTGCACCGGCAGACCTCGGCCGGAACGGAGACGGCACTGGTGCTGGCCGCCGATGGTGTGACGGTCAGCCTGGTCG
>JAVEDG010000144.1 GCA_030841245.1 Actinomycetota bacterium | reverse complement strand
CGCCCGGCAGCGCGACGGCTGCACAAGATCAGCCGGAAACCGTGATCTTGTGCAGCCGGCCAGCCGGAAACCGTGATCTTGTGCAGCCGGCCGGCCGGGACTGGGTCAGCTGGCCCAGTCGAGCAGGTCGTCGCTGACACTCGGGTGGCGCAGCTTGGCCAGCGCGAGCTTCTCCAGCTGGCGGATCCGCTCCCGGGTCAGACCCAGGTGCCGCCCGACCTCGTCCAGCGTGCGGGGACGGCCGTCGAGCAGCCCGAAGCGCATCCGGATGATCGTCGCCTCGCGCTCCGGGAGGGTCTCGAGGACCCGGTCGAGCTCTCCGACCATCACGTCGTGCTCGACCGAGTCGGCCGCCGACGGCGCCGTCGCGTCCAGCATCAGGTCAGCGAGCACCGTGTCGCCGTCGTCACCGACGGGACTGTCCAGGCTGACCGGGTCGCGTCCGATGCGGGCGAGCTCGGCAACCCGCTCGGGGGCGATTCCGCACAGCGCTGAGATCTCCTCGTTGCTGGGGTCTCGGCCGAGCCGCTGGAGCAGCTCCCGCCGGGCCCGGGCGGTCTTCGCGACGTCCTCGTTGACGTGAACGGGCAGCCGGATGGTGCGGGCCAGCTCGGGCAGGCCGCGGCCGATCGCCTGCCGGATCCACCACATCGCGTACGTCGAGAACTTGAAGCCCTTGGCGTAGTCGAACTTCTCGACCGCGCGGATCAGGCCGACGTTGCCCTCCTGCACGACGTCGAGCATCGGCACGCCGCGGTTGGAGAACTTCTTGGCCACCGAGACGACCAACCGCAGGTTCGCCTGCAGCATGTGCGCCTTCGCGGCCTCGCCGTCCTCGACGACGGCAGCCAGCTCACGACGTCGCTTGGCCGGTGACTTCTCCTCGCCCGCCGCGTGGCGGCGCAGCAGCTCGGCGGCGTACACACCCGCCTCGATCCGCTTGGCCAGGTCGACCTCCTGGGCGGCGCTGAGCAGCGGCGTACGGCCGATCGCGTTGAGGTAGGCGCGGACCGGGTCGGAGACGGGAGCGGCCTCGTCGAGGTCCGGCTGCTCGTCCTCCGCCGGGTCGGGCGGCGCAGGCACGGTCGAGGAGACGTCGGCGGGCGGCAGGGTGGTGACGGGTGCGAGGTCAGCAGGCATGACGAGGTCCCCCTCTCGGGGCGAGCAGGTAGCGGATGGGAACAAGACGTCTTTTCCAACTGGCGGGCCCGCCCATTTGTTCCACGCCCGCCGCCCCCTTTGGGGGGTATGTCCTACTGCGAAACCGACTCGATGACGCTCGCGGCTGCCCGGACGCCGTCGCGGCTGCGCACCGCCCGGCCGATGCCGTCGAGCCGCTCGCGCAACCGCGTGTCGCGGGCGAGCCCGTCGATGGCCCCGGTGAGCTCGTCGTCGGCGAACCGGTAGGTGTCCAGCCGGACCCCCAGACCGAGCTCGTCCATGCGCTGGGCGTTGTCGTACTGGTCCCAGAACAGCGGCAACAGCACCATCGGCTTGCCGAAGTGCAGCGCCTCGGTGGTTGTGTTGTTCCCACCGTGGGTGATGACCGCGTCGACCATCGGGATGATCCGGGTCTGTGCGACGAACTCCGCACCCCACATGTTCTCGGCCAGCTCCAGCTCGGCGTGCTGTGGGCCCTTCGACACGACGTAGCGGTGTGGTGTGCGCGACAGCACGTCGACCAGCCGGCGCATCAGCTCGATGTCCGCGCTACCGAGGGAGCCGAGCGACAGGTAGCAGAGCGCGGAGTCGTCGGGCCGGTCCAGCACGGCGACCGGCACTCCCGCCTCGGCATCCGTCTCGCGCACGGACGAGTCGATGCGGTGCCAGGTGCGCCCCAGCGGGCGCTGGTCGGTGTAGTCCGCCTCGGCGGGGTAGACGTAGAGGTTGGCGTGCGTGGACTCGTGGATGAACTCCAGGTCGGGCAGCCCCGGCGCGCCCTGGTCGCGCATCCAGGCGTCGAACTCGGCCCACAGCGGCCGGTGCGTCCGGTCGTACTCCGCCCGGAACTCGGCCCAGTGCGAAGGGTCCCCGGCCGGGAGCCCCGAGTAGGCCGGCGGGACATGCGGACCCTTCACCTCCAACGGCTGGCAGGAGACGATCCGGACGAATGGCGCATCCGCCGTCATCAGCGCCGCGAACCCGACCACGTTGTCCTCGACGATGACGTCGGGCCGCACCCGCTCGACGATCCCCTGCAGCGCGGGTTCGCTGTAGCGGGCCCCGTCGACCAGGGCCGACCAGGTCGGCACCATGAACGACTCGAGCTGCTCGATGGTCGGCTTGCGGAACTCCGGTGCCGTCTCCCGGATGAAGTCCTTCCAGAACTGGCCCGCGTCGACCTCGGCAGCGGCCGCGGGGTCGGGCGGCGGTGCCAGGTCGACGAGGTCCTCCTCGAAGCCAAGGGCGTCGAGCTTGCCGCGCCATGACGACTCCGCGGCGAAGACGACCCGGTGACCCCGACGGCGCAGCACGTCCCCGATGCCGATGCAGTTGTTCGTCGGTCCGTGCGCACTCTCGGGCACGAAGAGAACCGTCTTCTGGTCGGACACGCACACCTCCTGGACCGCCCCGCAGACCGCATCTAAGCAGCGCGGACTCTCAGCCGCGCGACGGGCTGCGATGGTGCAGCGCGCTACCGGCTGCGATGCTGTGCGCCGTGACGGACCTGACCCTTGATCTGGCCCGGCGGATGACCTCCGCGGCGCTCGAACGTGCCAGCACAGACCGTGCGCTGGTGTCGGCCGCCGTCGTCGACGCCGGCGGTCACCTGGTCCACTTCCAGCGGATGGACGGCGCCGAGATCGCCGGCCCGACGCTGGCTGTCGACAAGGCCTTCACGGCCGTCTCGCACCGGATCGCGACCGCCGAGCTGACCCGGCTGGCCGCACCCGACGGGCCGCTCGCGGGGCTGCAGGCCAACGGCGGTGGACGGTACGTCGTGTTCGGCGGTGGCATCCCGCTCTGGTCGGGCGACCTGGTGGTCGGCGCGGTCGGCGTCAGCGGGGGCACGGTCGAGCAGGACGTAGCGGCTGCGTCGGCAGCGCTCCAGGTCTGGTCCGTGGAACCCGGCACCGGCAGCGCCGGGCTTGGTTAGGGTCCGCTTGTGGACCTCGACACCGAGGGTCTTGGGGGCGGCCCGCGACCGGTCGGGCGCATCCGCTTCATGGATGCGGCCCGGGTCAACCTCGACGGCTTCGCCCACGAGGACGT
>JAVEDG010000244.1 GCA_030841245.1 Actinomycetota bacterium | reverse complement strand
AGCTGCTCCTCGCGCTGGCGCACCGTGTCGATGAGCATGCTGTTCTCGGCGAGCACGAGCATCTGACGGATCGAGATCATCGTGAAGAGGACAGCTCCCCCGATGACCAGCGGCCGCGACAGGTCCCCGCGCCAGGCCTCGACGACGAGCACGATCAGCCCGCCGGCGAACGGCAGCAGGGGCAGGTAGAGCCCGACCCCGAGGAACTTCGACTCGACCTCGCGACGCTGCTGCTCGGTGTCCGACACCGCGGCCACCGCACAGATGAGGAACGCCGCGACCCAGCCCACGTCGATCACGCTGCCGGTGTGGTAGGTCCCGGCCGTCGACAGGTAGGTGAAGCCACTGTCCGCGACACCCATCGCGATCAGACCAAGCGAGAGGATGGCCATCGGCAGCCGGCCGTCGGTCGTCATCGACAGCAACCGGAAGACGAGCGCGACGACGACCAGGTCACCGAGCGGGTAGGCTAGCGAGACCAGGAAGGCCAGGCGCGTGTCGCCGCCCGCGCTGTAGACCGGAGCGAGCACGACCGCCCAGCTGATCATGAACAGCGCGGACGCGACGATCAGACCGTCACACATGGACCGCAGGTGCCCGCGGCCGTGGCCACGCTGCATCAGCAGTACGGCGATCGCGGCGGCGACCGGGAAGATCAGGAAGCCGATGTCGGCCGGGGACGGGAACGGCGTCTCGACCTTGGCGATGATCTCGCTCCACGACCAGTAGGCCTGGCCAAGGCCCCAACCGACCAGCGCCACAGCCATCGCGGCCCAGCCGGTGCCACGCCCGGTCCGGCCACGCCAGGCCACCAGGGCACAGACCAGACCACCGGCCAGAGCGCTCACGGTCTGGAGCAGGTTGTTGACGACGAGCACGGTGTGCTCGCTCGCGTGACCGGCCAGCAGGAACACCGAGAAGGTGACCAGCACGAAGCTCGCAGTGCCGACTGCGGCCAGAGTGCGCGGGCGCACCATGCGGGACCCCTTCCCTGGGGGAGCGTGATTGGATGGTCGGCAGGCGCAGGCCTGCGCTGGAGCCGAGCGGGTCGAGATCGCCCGAACGGCCACCGGTGCCGATCCTGACGGCCGGGTGCTTCGGGGAGCATTGCGACACTTGTACCGTTCGGCTGGTCGCAGTCCGCGGTCGAGCCTGGAGGCGAACAGGGTGAGCGAGCGTCTGATGAGCGGTGTCCCAGCAGATCAGCCCAGCACCGCCGAGGATGCGGTGGAGATCAAGCTGCCTGCCGACTCGGCGTACCTCTCGGTGCTGCGAACGGCCACCGCCGGCCTGGCGGCTCGGCTGGACTTCACCTTGGACGAGATCGAGGACCTGCGGATCGCCGTCGACGAGGCCTGCGCGATGCTGCTGCCGCACGCGATCGAGATGGCAGCGCTGACCTGCCGCTTCCAGCTGTCCCCCGAGACCCTCGAGGTCACGGTGACCATCCCGACGACTCGCGGCCAGGAGCCCGAGCGCGACACCTTCTCCTGGACGGTTCTGAGTGCCCTCGCCGGCGAGGTCGACACCGGGCACGACGACGACCGCCAGGTCTGGATCCGGCTGCGCAAGCGCCGGAGCGGGGCGGGCAGCGCATGACCGCCAACTCCGACGAGACAAAGGCGCCGGAGCAAGGGTCCACCGCAACCACAACGGGTGGCGGTCGCCTGTCCGTCGACCGCGAGCGGACCCGCGCGCTGTTCATCCAGCTCCAGTCGGCCTCCGACGGGGACCCCCGACGTCAGCAGGCACGCGACTCCCTCGTCGAGCAGCACCTGCCGCTGGTCGAGCACCTGGCCCGTCGGTTCCGCAACCGCGGCGAGCCCTACGACGACCTCGTACAGGTGGCGACGATCGGTCTGATCAAGTCCGTCGACCGGTTCGACCTCGGCCGCGGCGTCGAGTTCTCGACGTACGCCACACCGACGATCGTCGGCGAGATCAAGCGACACTTCCGCGACAAGGGCTGGGCCGTGCGCGTCCCGCGGCGGCTCCAGGAGCTGCGCCTCTCGCTGGCGTCGGCGACCAGTGAGCTGAGCCAGAAGCAGGGCCGCTCGCCGACGGTCTCCGAGCTCGCGGCCCACATGAAGATCACCGACGAAGAGGTGCTCGAGGGCCTCGAGTCGGCGAACGCCTACAGCACCCTGTCGCTGGACGCCGGCGACTCGAGCAGCGGCGACGAGCCGATGCCGGTCGCCGACACGCTCGGCGTCGAGGACGAGTCGCTGGAGGGCGTGGAGTACCGCGAGTCGCTCAAGCCGATGCTCGAGCAGCTGCCACCGCGCGAGAAGAAGATCCTCATGCTGCGGTTCTTCAAGAACATGACGCAGTCCGAGATCGCAACGGAGATCGGCATCTCGCAGATGCACGTGTCACGGCTGCTCGCCCGAACGCTGGCGCAGCTGCGCGAGGGCCTGCTCGTCGAGGAGTGACCCCACGGCGTACGTCGGTCGCGGGCACCGGGTCCTCAGGCCGCGCCACGCCGTCCTCCCGGCCGTGGACATCAGCCACGACGAGGAGCCGCGCCGAAGCCGGCTTCCCGGGCCTTGACGATCGCGGCCGCGCGGTCGGCGACCTGCAGCTCGGTGAAGATGTTCGCAGAGGGAGCCGGGACGCCGGAGGTCAGTCTGCCTCCGGCGTCCCGGTCGCGACGAACACCAGCACCAGGGCGGCTGCCGCAGCCAGCAGGACCGGCGCCCCGACGTACCAGCGGCCGCTCTGCACCAGACCGATGGAGACCGGGATCAGGATCAGCTCGGTGACCAGGACCGGGGCCCGCGCCCAGCGCTGCGCCCGGTCCACACCGCGGGCGACGACCAGCAGGCCGACCCCGTAGGCCAGCGCCAGCACGGCAGCGGTGGCGCCGGCCGCCCGGTTGCTCGCGGTGGCCACCACCAGCTCAACCGCGGTGAACCCGCCGACGGCCAGGAGCCCGAGCGCCTGCAGGGCCACCAGGACCGCGGCGCTGCGACGGGTTCTGCTCGGTGG
The DNA here is from genome assembly GCA_030841245.1 of Actinomycetota bacterium. Taxonomy (GTDB): domain Bacteria; phylum Actinomycetota; class Actinomycetes; order JACCUZ01; family JACCUZ01; genus JAVEDG01. Next base: position 1,739 of record JAVEDG010000244.1, on the reverse strand, counting down.
CACGGCCGGACCCTATCCGGCGGCTACCCTGGTCCGGTGCGCGCGCTGCTGATCGTCAACCCCGTTGCGACGACCGCGTCACGGCGGACCCGCGAGGTGCTCGCGGCGGCGCTCGACCGTGACCTCAAGCTCGAGGTCGCGCACACCAGTGAGCGCGGTCACGCGATCGCGCTCGCCTCCCAGGCGCGCACCGACGGCATGGACCTGGTGGTCGTCCTCGGTGGCGACGGCACGGTCAACGAGGTGGTCAACGGCCTGCTCGCGGACGGCGTCCACGACTCGGTCCCCCACCTCGGGGTGGTTCCCGGGGGTGGCACCAACGTCTTCGCCCGCTCCCTGGGGATCCCGCGCGACCCGGTCGAGGCGACCGGGGCACTGCTGGACGCGATCCGGGCCGACCAGCGACGCACCATCGGGCTGGGCCAGGTCGACGACCGCTGGTTCACGTTCTCCGCCGGCGTCGGCCTGGACGCCGCCGTCGTGGCCGCGGTCGACCGGCGGCGCGCCGATGGCGGGAAGGCCACGCCCTCGGCGTACGTGCGGACGACGCTGCACGAGTTCTTCGCCGGGGTCGACCGCCGGCACGCCCCGATCCGCGTCCGGGTCGGCCCGACCGAGTCGGCCGAGCTGGCCGGCGGAGGGCCCGAGAACCGGCTGCACGTGCTCATCGTCGCCAACACCTCGCCCTGGACCTACCTCGGGGAGCGCCCGGTCCGGCCCACCCCGGAGGCGTCGTACGACACCGGCCTGGACGTCTACGGGCTGCGCCGGCTGGGCACCGCGGCGACCCTGCGCCAGGTCGCGCAGCTGCTCTCGCGGGCTGATCGCCTCCCCCATGGCCGGGCCGTCGTCAGCGCTCACGACCTGCAGGAGATCCGGGTCGACACCGACCGTGAGGTGCCGGTCCACGTCGACGGGGAGTACATCGGGCAGCGGACCCGGCTCCGCTTCGCCGCCGTACCCGCCGCGCTGCGCGTGGCCCGCTGAGGCGGCGACCCCGATTGGGCGGATCCGGTGCGATCTGGCCCGGATCGTGCGGATTCGCGGCCGGACCCCGGCCAGGTGTGACGAAGGCGACAGTCGGCCGCTGAATTTCCCGCGGCCAGGGGGTTGTCTGGTCTCCGATCGTTTGCAAAGGTTGCGGTCAGTGTTCACGCGCGGCTGATGCGGGGTATGCAGCCGCTGTCCCAATGGTCAGGCGGGGGCCGAGAGGTCCTGCTTGACTTTCGAGCCCGCTCGTGAAGACTTTCACAAGCACTGATTCCCCCCATCAGTAGCGAGACGAGGAGTGACGCGGATGGATTGGCGCCACCGCGCAGCCTGCCGTGACGAGGACCCCGAGCTGTTCTTCCCCATCGGCAACACGGGCCCGGCCCTGCTGCAGATCGAGGAGGCCAAGGCGGTCTGCCGTCGGTGTGCTGTGACAGAGACCTGCCTGACCTGGGCACTCGAGTCCGGTCAGGACTCCGGCGTCTGGGGTGCGCTGAGCGAGGACGAGCGACGCGCCCTCAAGCGGCGCACCGCCCGCAACCGCGCTCGCACCGCCTGACCCGTTCCACCACACGAGGCCCCGGTCGCGACCGGGGCCTCGTCATGTCTGGGACTCCGTCAGGTCTGGGACTCCGTCAGGTCTGGGACTCCGTCAGGTCTGGGACTCCGTCAGGCCTGGGACTCCGTCAGGCCTGGGACTCCGTCAGGCCTGGGACTCCGTCAGGCCTGGGACTCCGTCAGGCCTGGGC
>JAVEDG010000205.1 GCA_030841245.1 Actinomycetota bacterium | reverse complement strand
ACGGTCCAAGGCGGTCACACCGATCTTGATGACGCGCTGACCAGCAGCGATTCGGATGGGGCTGGTGCGTCTTTGACCGTTGCACCGTCTTTCGGTACGCAAAGCCCACAGGTGACGCGTCGCGGTTGCCGACCCACAGATGGTCCGCCAGGCAGGTGAGCCCGAGCGACCGGAAGCGACGGTGGTCGGGTGGATGTCGTGGAGGTGTTGCGCGCGCTCGGCGGTACCGCCCGCCTTCGCGATGCGCGCCGGCACCTGACCCGCCGCGAACTCGAGGGGGCCGTAAAGGCGGGCATCATCGACCGGCGCGGTCGGACCTATCACTTGCGAGGGTCGGACATCGCCATCGTCGAGGCGCGGGAGCTGGGCGGAGCGGCATCACATCGCAGCGCGGCCGCGGCCTATGGCATGGCACTTCCCCCAGGCGATGACCGACCGTCTGTGCGGATCCCGCCGAAGGCCCGGCGGTCCGGGGCTCGGCGCCTGGTCCGGCTGCGCTATGGCTTTCTCAGCCGCTCGGAGCTGGAACGAGGCGTCACTTCCCCGCTACGCACGGTCCTCGACTGTTTACGCGACCTGTCGTTGCGCGAGGCGCTCTCCGTCGGCGACTCGGCGCTACGCAAACAGCTCGTCCAGTTCGACGAGTTGGTCGCCGCGGCCGCCGCAGCCAGAGGGCCGGGCTCGGCGATCGTGAGGCGCCGCGTGTCGATGCTCGACGCCCGCGCGGCGAACGCGTTCGAGTCGAGCTGCCGGGCAATCCTGCTCGAGGCCGGCGTCACGACCTTCCGCCCCCAGGTCACCATCCGGCACAACGACCAGTGGATCGGCCGGGTCGACCTCGCAGATGTCGCGGCCCGCGTGGTCATCGAGTGCGACGGATGGGAGACCCACGGGACCCGCGGGGGATGGACGAAGGATGCGAGGCGCCACACCTTGCTGGTCGCCGCGGGTTGGCGACCGTTGCGATTCACCTGGGAAGAGGTGATGTTCGAGTCCGAATGGGTGCGGGACCGGGTCCTGGAGACACTGGACCTGGCCGCCTGACGCGGGTCCGCCTCCGCACGGCTCGGCGTACTGAAGGACGGTCCAACACAGATCGGCAGATGAGCTCGTTCCGATGACCTGCATGTTTAGGTGGCCCTCGACCGCGGACAGGCCGTTGCACCGTTCTTTGGTGCGGTCCCAGCGCTCGGCGGTGGTCAGCCTGGGTCGTCGAGGCCTTGCTCGATCGCGTAACGGACCAGCTCGACCCGGTTGTGCAGCTGCAGCTTGTTCAGCGTGTTCTGCACGTGGTTCTGCACGGTCCGGTGCGACAGCACGAGCCGCTCCGCGATCTGCTTGTAGGACAAGCCCTTGGCGACCAGGCGCAGCACCTCGGTCTCGCGGTCGGTCAGCCGCGGCACGTCCGGTACGCCGGGACCGGCCCCGGCCGGCTCGGCAGCCAGCCGCCGGTACTCCCCCAGCACGAGACCGGCCAGTCCCGGGGTGAACACCGCGTCACCGGCCGCGGTCCGGGTCACGGCGTCGAGCAGCTCCTCCCGCGACGCGGACTTGACCAGGTAGCCGGTCGCGCCCGCCTTCACCGCCTGCAGCACATCGTCCTGCTCCCCGCTCGCCGAGAGCACGAGCACCCGCACCGCAGGGTCCGCCTCGACCAGCGCGCGCGTCACCTCGACCCCCGACCGGTGCGGCAGCTGCAGGTCGAGCACGACGACCTGCGGCCGGGCGGCGGGCGCCCGGCGTACGGCCTCGTCACCGTCGGCCGCGGTCGCCACGACCGTGTGTCCCGCCTCGGTCAGGTCTCGCGCCACCGCGTCACGCCACATCGGGTGGTCGTCGACCACCATCACGCGGATCCCCCCGGCCGCACCGCCCGCCGGGCCGTCGCTCATGCCGGCCCCGATCTCGGCACGCGCAGCTCGAGCTCGGTGCCCTGGCCGGGCGCCGACTCGACGCGGACCGAACCCCCGAGGTCACGCACCCGGCCCTGGATCGAGGACGCCATGCCGAGCCGGCCCTCGGCGGCGGCCTCGGCCAACCGCTCCGGCACCAGCCCGACCCCGTCGTCGCGCACGCTCACCACCACCTCGTCCCCGTCGTCCTCGAGCAGCACCCAGGCCCGGGCGCGTTCGCCCGCGTGGGTGGCGACGTTCGCCAGCGCGGCGCCGACTGCCGCGGTCAGCTCGCGGGCCCGAGCGTAGGTCACCAGGACGGGCGTGCCGGGCGCGGACACGGTGACCGTCGAGGAGGAGTACGTCGTGAGCAGTGCCCGCAGGTCGACCTCCGTGGCGCTGGCCACCTCGGGTGGGGTGCTCACCATGGCGCGCAGGGACTGCTCCTGCTCGGCGGCCAGCCGACCAAGCTCGGCCGCTTCCCCGCCCAACTCGCTGCCGCGGCGACCGACCAGGGCCAGCACCTGTAGGACGCCGTCGTGGATGCTGCGGGCCAGCCGTTCGCGTTCGCGGGTCGCTGCGGTGATCGCCAGCGCCCGGGCGAGCGCGACCTCGCTGCGGCGGGCGAGCGCTACGACGTAGCCGACGACAGCGCCGGCCAGGAAGAGCAGGACGATGTTGTTCAGCGTCGTCGGCGTGAGCCGGCCGCGGTGGATCAGGTCGGCGGCCGACATGACCGTCGCCGCGACGAGTCCGCCGGGCCACTCCCACCGGATGGCCCAGGCGAGCACCGGTGCAGCCGCCCAGACGGCCGGCAGGGTCGCGGCGCCGGAGGCGATCCGGTCGGGGTCGTCCAGGAAGAGTGTGGCGAGGACGGCGGCGGCCGCGATGGCCAGGTCGAGGACGAGCAAGGGGCGGGTCCGGCCGGACGGGCGGCGGTAGACCATCGCGGTGACGACGGTCCACGCGACCATGGCGGCGAGCACGAGCCAGCCGCCGACGGGGTGGGCGTACTCGTCGTACCTCAGGCTGTAGAGCCCCACGGCGTAGACCAGCCCGAGCAGCCGGAACACCGCCAGCGCTCGCCACACCGCCGTCTCGACACCCACGGCTCCATCCTGGCGCGGACCGCCGCCCAGCCCGCTCATTTGCGCCCGACGCTCCCTCAAGATCACGATTCCCGGCGGATCTTGAGGCATCGTCCGGCTCGGGAAGGTCACCAACGCCTCAAGATCGGTTGCGGGACAGTTGATCTTGTGCAGCAGTCAGCGCGCGAACGATGCCGACCGCCTCAAGATCACCTTCTCGGCAGCTGATCTTGTGCACAGGGTCCAGCGAGAGACAGTGCCGGACGTCTCAAGGCCACGATGACGATCTTGAGACTGCCCGCCCCATGACAGGGGTGCTCACTGCCTCAAGATCACCTTCTCGGCAGCTGATCTTGTGCACACGTCAGCGCGCGAACGGTGCCGACCGCCTCAAGATCGGCCGCGGGAGTTGATCTTGTGCATGGGCCCTCGCGTCGACACCGCGGCGTCCGGCGGGTCCGGCGCAGGCGGGTCGCAGCGCGCACGGTCCGGTACGGCGTCAGGCCCAGGTCAGGCGGCAGGGACCGACGGGGCGGACGGGTCGGACGGATCCGGAGCGGGCGGGTCCGGCGCAGGGTCCGGTACGGCGGCGGGCTGCTCGGCCGCCTTGATGCGGTCCTTGGCCGACTGGGCGTAGATGTCGACGTACTCCTGCCCGGACAGCTCCATCAGCTCGTACATGATCTCGTCGGTGACCGACCGGAGCACGAACCGGTCGCCCTCCATGCCCTCGTAGCGCGAGAAGTCCAGCGGCTCGCCGATCCGGATCCCCACCCGGTGCCCCAGCCGTGGCAGCTTCTTTCCCGGCGGCTGGATCTTGTCGGTGTCGAGCATGGCCACCGGCAGCACCGGGACCTTCGCCTCGAGCGCCATCCGGGCCACGCCGGTCTTGCCGCGGTAGAGCCGCCCGTCCGGCGAGCGGGTGCCCTCGGGGTAGAGCCCGAGGAAGTCTCCGCGCGCGAGCACCCGCAGCCCGGTCCGTAGGGCAGCCTCGCTGGCCCGGCCGCCGGAGCGGTCCACGGGCAGCTGCCCCACCCCGCGGAAGAACCCGGCCGTGAGCCTGCCCTTGACCCCGCTGCCCGTGAAGTAGTCGATCTTGGCCAGGAAGGTGATCCGCCGCGGCATCATCAGCGGCAGGAAGATCGAGTCGGAGAACGACAGGTGGTTGCTGGCGAAGATCGCGCCACCGTCCTCGGGGACGTTCTCGATCCCCTCGACGTACGGCCGGAAGATGAGCTTGAGGAGCGGGCCGAGGATGACGCGCTTGAGGAACCAGTAGAACACCGGCGTCCTCCTTCCTCGCCCTCCGGCTCCCTCGTTTGCTCGGCCCAGCGGGACCCCGCTCAGTCGCGAGCGCAGCGTGTCGCTGCGTGCGCAGCAACACTAGGGGATCGGTCGAGGGTCGTGCGACGATGCGGTCATGCCTTTGCTGCCCGGCGCCGCGCCGTTCATGCACGAGGGGGGACCCACCGGGGTCCTTCTTTGCCATGGTTTCACCGGCACCCCGCAGTCCCTGCGGCCGTGGGCCGAGCACCTGGCGGCGGCGGGCCTGACCGTCGAGCTGCCGCGGCTACCGGGGCACGGCACGACGCCCCAGGAGATGAACCGGACGGGCTGGGAGGACTGGTACGCCGAGGTCGACCGTGCCTTCGGCCGGCTCCGCGACCGGTGCGACGAGGTCTTCGTGATGGGCCTGTCCATGGGCGGCACCCTGGCCATCCGGCTCGCCGAGCAGCGAGGCCCGGAGATCGCCGGCCTGGTGCTGGTCAACCCCAGCCTGCTGACCAAGCGTCCCGACCGCCACCTGCTCCCCCTGCTGCAGCTGCTCGTGCCGACCTGGACCGGCATCTCCAGCGACATCAAGAAGCCGGGCGTCACGGAGGAGGCCTACGAGCGGGTGCCGCTCAAGGCGGCCTACTCGTTGTCCAAGCTGTGGACCGTCACGCGACTGGACCTCGGCAAGGTGACCAACCCGATCCTGGTGTTCCGCAGCAGCGTCGACCACGTCGTCGAGCCGGACAGCTGCATCGAGCTGCAGGCCAAGGTCGGCTCGTCCGACGTCCGCGAGGTCGTGCTCGAGGACAGCTACCACGTCGCGACCCTCGACAACGACGCCGAGACCATCTTCGAGGGCAGCCTCGAGTTCGTCCGCCGACTGGCCCGGACCGCGTCGTGATGACTCGCAGAGAGCCATCGCGGTGACCCGCCGCGACAACGGGCTGCCCGCCACGTCGTACGTCCGGCTGACCGACGTCGAGACGCACGTGGTCGACGGGCTGCTCGACCGGCTGCGTGACGAGGACGTCGCCGCCTACGTCGCGCCGTCGGCCGGTCGTCGCGGGCCTTACGGCGACACGGTGCTCCCGGGCATGCCGAGCGACACCGTGTACGTCGACTCCGACCGCCGCGACCAGGCCCGCGTCGTCGTCGACCGCTACCTCGCGGAGGTGTCCGAGGAGCTCGCGTGGGCCGGCATCCTGGCGGGCTACGACCAGCCGAGCGTCGACGAGGTCCCGCGCTGGCCAGCGAGCGAGGACGTCGAAGCCTCGGCCGAGGACCCGGGCACGGATGCCGGTCGGTCGGGCGGTCGCTCGACCGGCGACCAGCTGACCTACGACTCGACGCTGTCCGGCTTCGAAGAGCTGCGCAAGCCACCTGAGCCTGGCAGGTCGGACCGGCAGGAGGCCGAGGAGGAGCAGGCGCGCGCCGAGGCCGAGGAGGCCGCGCTGCGCGAGGCCGAGGAAGCGATGGAAGGGCACTTCGAGCCGCCGCCGCCTCCGCCCGTGCCGTTGCCGGACTTCGTCGGCCGACTCGCCTGGGCCGGGCTGCTCGGCGGGCCGCTGTTCCTGATCGCGTCGACGATCCTCGACCTGGACGTCGCCGGCTGGCCCGGGTTCACCGCTCTGGCCGCCTTCGTGGGAGGCTTCCTGACGCTCGTCGCCCGGATGAACGACCGTCCCCCGACGGACTCCGGACCCGACGACGGCGCGGTCGTCTAGCCCGAAGGAGCCCCTTCCGTGATCAGCGAGACCGTCGAGGTGCGCGGCCACCTGATCGACTCGGGCATCCTGTCCCGGGTGCTCGACGACGTGCTCGAGTACGGCGGCGACTACACGATCGACCACTTCGACGTCGGCAAAACACCGCTCGACGAGTCCTACGCCCGCCTGACGGTCAGCACCGAGAGCTCCGACGACCTGGCCCGCATCGTGATGCGGATGCAGACCCACGGGGTCAACCCGACCGACCCCGGTGAGGCGGTGCTGCGCGAGGTCGAGACCGACGGCGTCTTCCCCGACGACTTCTACTCGACGACCAACCTCGAGACCGTGGTGCGGCTCGGCGGGCAGTGGGTGCCGGTCGAGCACCCAGAGATGGACTGCGGCATCGTCGTCACAGGCGACCGGGCACACACGATCGCGGTCAGCGACGTCAAGGCCGGCGACCAGGTCATCTGCGGCGCGGGCGGGGTGAAGGTCGTGCCGCTGCCCGCGATCGACCGCAGCGTGGGCGGGTTCGAGTTCATGAACTCCGAGGTGTCCTCGGAGAAGCCACAGGCGCTGCTTGTGCGCCAGATCGCCCAGCAGATGCGCGACGTCAAGGGCGAGGGCCGCAAAATCCTCTGGGTCGGCGGGCCCGCCGTCGTACACACCGGTGCCGCACCGGCGATGGTCTCGCTGGTCGAGGCTGGCTACGTCGATGTGCTCTTCGCCGGCAACGCGCTCGCGACCCACGACATCGAGGCGTCACTGTTCGGCACGTCGCTCGGAGTCGACCTGAAACAGGGGCGCGGTGTCGAGCACGGACACGAGCACCACATCAGGGCCATCAACACGATCCGCAAGGCCGGCTCGATCGCGGCCGCCGTCGAGCAGGGCATCCTCACCGGCGGCGTGATGCACTCGCTGGTCAAGCACCGCAAGGACTTCGTGCTGGTCGGGTCGGTGCGTGACGACGGGCCGCTACCAGACGTCTACACCGACGTGATCGAGGGCCAACGGGCGATGCGCGCCGGCCTGGCCAACGTCGGGTTCGCCATCATGGTGGCAACGATGCTGCACTCGGTCGCGACGGGCAACATCCTGCCCGCGTCGATCCCGCTCGTGTGCGTCGACATCAACCCGGCGACGGTGACCAAGCTGGCCGACCGCGGCTCCGCGCAGGCCCGCGGGATCGTCACCGACATCGGTCTCTTCCTCGAGCAGCTCGCGCTCGAGCTGGTGCCTGGCTACCGCGCCGGCCAGCGCCCCGGCGACGACGCCTGACCCTGTTCAGCCGACGCGTACGACGGCGAGCACCGGCAGGTGGTCGCTGGCCAACCCAGTGTCCTCCGTCTGTACGACGTGGTGGTCGAGCACCTCGACGTGCACCGCCCCCAGCACCGCGTCGATGCGCTTCTCGGGCACCCGGGCCGGGAACGTCGGCCCCGACTCCGGGCCGAGGTCTCGCAGGCCGCCGTGCTCGAGGAGCTTGCGGGCCGGGCCGCCCGGACGCTCGTTCAGGTCGCCCGCCAGGATCGTGCGCCCCTGCCCGTCGGCCAGCAGGTCGAGCACCTCGCGGGCATGGCTTATCCGCTCCTCCGCGTCCAGGCCGAGATGCACGCTGGCCACCCGCACAGACAGGCTCGAGCCGGACTTCGTCACCGTCGCCATGGCCAGGCCTCGCTGGTGCAGGCGCCCCCGCTTCGTCAGCCGGATCTCCGCAGCGTCGGCCACGTCGACCCGCAGGCTGGCCAGCAGTGCGGCGCCGCCGGTAGTCGCGCCTCCCCCGACGTACAGCAGGCCGCACTCGCGGGCCAGTCGCGCACATCTCGAGCGCCACCGGAGCAGCCTCGGCGCCTCCTGCACGCACAGGAGGTCGGGGTCGCAGCCGCGGACCACTCTGGCCAGTGCCTCGACGTCGTCGCGCAGGCTGCGCACGTTGTAGGTCAGCACGCGCAGCTTGAGGGTCACGAGGCGAAACCTTACGGAGCCGGCCGGGGCTCGTTGAAGCACTAGCGGGAGGTCAGAGGACGAGGCCGGTGTCTCCGCCGGGGAGTGGGACGTTGCCGTCCGACGACCAGGTCGTCTTCAGGCAGCTGTTGCCGTTGAAGGTCAGGTCACTGACCACGACCATGGTCGATGAGGTGGACGCGCAGGCGCTGCCGGCCCAGGTCAGCTTGGCGGCGGGGGCGTAGATCGTGCCCGTCACCGACCAGGCGCTGCCGCCGTTCATCGACAGGGCAGCGGTGTCGGTGCGGTCGTAGACGATCGCCAGGCCCTTGCGCGGGCCGCTCGTCGGTGCCGTGATCGTGAAACCACCCGAGCCCTGGGCGTCGAGCCGGCCGGGAGTGGAGTCCGCGGCGCAGGTCCCGACACGCCCGTTGGTGCCGCAGGTGAAGTACAAGGTCACGTTGTTGCCGATGATCGTGCGCCCACCGGCTATGCTGAAGGGGTCGGTGAAGGTGTAGAGCCCCGCTGCCAACGTGCACGTCGTGTTGCCGCTCAACGACACGGATCCGTAGAAGCCCGGTCCGTCCACGCACGGGTTGGTCTTGGTCGTGGTGTAGACGGGTGTGTCCGACGGCGGAAGTGTGATGTAGGACAGCGGGTCGCTGATCTGGGCGGCGCCGGTCACCTTGGGGTCGCCGACCTGCGACAGCGGGGAGGCGGTGCCCTGGATGTACGTCGTGCCGCCGGTGGCCACCATGCCGCCGTTGGCCGAGATGGTCGCGCTGCCGTTCATTGCGATGTCCTCGTTGACGACCGTGAGGTTGCCGTTTTGCAAGGCGTGCGACCCCGTTCCCAGCACGCAGAACGAGCACTGCGGCTTGGTGAGTCGGTCCACCTGGGCCTGCGCGAGCGCGTCGATGTCCAGGCCCTTGTAGCCGATCACCCCGCCGAAGACCGTCTGTGCGTGCTGGTAGGGCACGATCACCTGGACCTGCTTGGGGTCCGTGGCGTCGTCAAAGCTGATGCAGCTCGACACCCCGGCCGGGACGTACGAGAGCGGGCTGGAGGCCGAGCAGGAGGCCCACTGGCTGTCGGTGACACCGAGGTTGTCCGCGGCGTAGGTCTTGACGGCCGTGACCGCACCGTTGAAGTCCGGCGTCGCGGTGTTGAGGTAGAGCGCGTTCGCAGCGGCGAGCGCCGAGGCGTCCGCGGTGTTCTGTGCGTCCCGGCGGGTGACCCGGGCGATGCCCATGTCGATGACGAGGGCCGACATGACCAGCATGATCATGACGAACAGCGACGTCATCAGGGCGACCACGCCGGCATCGTCGCCGCCACGACGTAGCCGCGACAGCACCGCACTCGGTCCGTGGGTCAGCACCAGGACCAGTCCGCTCCGGCCGGCGGTGCCTGCTCTCCCCCGGTCTCGGTCTGCCCGGCCGACACCTTCTCGATCGACATCTCGACCTTGCTGGTGACGACCCCACCGCTCGGCAGCGGCACGATGCCGGTCAGGCCGTTGGTCTGCACCATCGCGCAGACGACGAGCGGCTGGCCCTTGACCCAGCCGTTGGGCACCTTGATCTTCACGTACGGCGTGCCGGCGACGACGCTGGTCCGGTCGACCGTCGTGCAGGCGAGCGCCCGGAGGTCGGCCGACGGTGCGGTCGACCAGGTCATCGGGCAGGCGGCGCCGAAGTTGGACACGACTCCTTGCCTGGCCCCCTCGCGCACGCCCTGCTTGACGCTGAGCGCGTTGCTGAAGAGCAGGCCGTAGTCCAGGATCCCGAAAAGCACCATCAGCAGCAGGGGCACGACCAGCGCGAACTCGACCGCGGCAGCACCGCGGTCCCGGTGAGCGGCGTCGCCGCTGCGAGCGCGCATGACGGCGCGCATCCTGGCCATGTTGATCGTGTCGGCAAAACAACGGCAAACTGAAGGTCCGGTCGGCTGAATCGACCGAAGGGCTGACGGCCTCCAGACGGCAGGACGGGTCCAACGCCCGCGATTGCGACGTTGGGACACAGACACGCCGAGGCAGGCTCGGCGAGTCGTGTCCCAGCGTGCCAAATGATCACGTATGGGATGGCTGGCGGGTGGCGTCCACCGCTGACCCGACCAGCACCAACGTGCCAGCAGGGGCGGTCTAGTTGCAGGATCGGGCCACCTACGGGTGGTTATCGGTGGCGGGCCAGGTCGCCGGCGCCGACGATGCCTGCGTCGTTGCCGAGCTGGGCGGCGATGATCGCCGCGATCGGGCGCAGGGCGCGGCCGGTCAGGTTCTCGCTGAACGCTCGCCGGGCCGGCTCGAGCAGCAGGTCGCCGGCCTCCGACACCCCACCGCCGATGATGAAGCAGCCCGGGTCGAGCACCGCCGCGAGGTCGGCCAGCCCCACGCCGAGCCACACCCCGATCGCCCCGAACGCCCCGACCGCGACCTCGTCGCCGTCGCGGGCGGCCTGGGTCACGTGCAGGCCCTCGATCCCCTCGGGCGTCCCGTCGCCCAGGCTCAGCAGCCGCTCCGCGGCGTCCCGGTCCTGCGCGGCGAGCGTCCGGGCCTCGCGCACGAGTGCCTGTCCCGATGCGTACTGCTCCCAGCAGCCGCGCTGTCCGCAACCACACGGCCGGCCGCCGGAGATGACCTTCATGTGCCCGACCTCGGCCGCGCTGCCGAACCGGCCGCGGTAGAGCTTGCCTCCGGTCACGATGCCGCCGCCGACGCCGGTCCCGACGGTGACCATGATCAGCTCGTCCTCGTCCTTGCCGGCACCGTGGCGCGCCTCGGCCCAGGCTGCCGCGTTCGCGTCGTTCTCGATGACCGTCGGCAGCCCCACCCGCTCCTCGATCTCGGCCTTGAGCTTGCGGTCCTTCCAGCCCGGGATGTTCGGCGCGATCCGCACAATCGAGCGGCTCTCGTCGACGAAGCCCGGCGCCGCGACCCCGATCGCCTCTACCTCGCGCTCGGCCCGCAGCTCGTTGATCGCCTCGACGATGGTGCCGACCACGGCGTCGGGGTCGCGGGCGGGTGTCTCACGCCGCGACTCGGCAAGGATCCTGCCGTCCTCGTCGACCACTCCGGCGGCCACCTTGGTGCCACCCACGTCGACCCCGATGGTCAGACTCATGCCTTCTCCGCTACCCGAGGTCGATGTGTTCGACGCCCGACCGGCCGCCGCCGTCGGCCCGGCGCCCGCCCGATCCGCCGGCCTCGGCACGCCAACCGGCCTCTCCGGCCAGGTCGCGCAGCGCCGCAGTGAACGACGCCGCGGCGTCGGAGAGGTGCTCGAACACCTCGGGCCTCGCGTGCCGCACCAGGCGCAGCAGCGCGCAGACCGGGCACACGCTGCACTCGGCGCCGTCGGTCGACGGCTGGGTCGCCGCCGCCCACACGTCACGGGCCGCTGACGCGCGAGAGGCGCCCGCGAACGCGCCGCCGAGGCCACCGCCAGCGGTCGACGCGCGCAGCCACTCCTGCACCGCCTCGGCGAGCCGGGCGGCCTCTTCGCCCAGCGAGCCGTGGTCATGCGCGTCCCCGGACTCGTCCGTCCCCGACTTGTAGGACCCCGACTCGCTGGGTCCCGGCTCATGAGACTGCGAGCCGGGAGCGCCGGCGTCCGGCCGGGGGTCGTCCACGCCTTCGGTCACAGCGGCCTCCACTGGTCGGGGTCTGGCTCGAAGCGCACCCGCAGCCGCCCGTCGACCAGGCGCGCACCGGCGACCTGGCAGCGGCGCAACGCGCTCGGCAGTGCCAGGACCCGACGGTGTGCCCCGACGGTGACGACGAGCTCGTCGCCGACGCGGGTCAGGTCGGTGGCCTCGCGGGACGCGAGCGGCAGCGCCAGCGACAGCACGAGTTCCTCACCCGAGCGCTCGACCTGCACCGGCTCGTCCGCGGTCGGCTCGGCGAACGGGTCCCACTCGCCGTACGTCTCCTGTGCCAGTGCCGCGAGCGCGACCGCGCCGACCGGCTCGGCCACGCCGTACGCCGTGCGGTGGACCGGCAGCGGGGCGAAGGACGCCTCGACCTCGGCCAGCTGCGCCGCCTGCGCGCGGACCCAGCCGGCCCGCCACGCGTCACCGCCCTCGGGGAAGACCCGGTTGGCGACGACGCCGTCGACGCGGTAGCCGTAGAGACAGAGCGAGGTCAGGGTGCGGCGGGCTTCGGCGACCACCACGGCCTCGGGCGTCAGGACCAGCCGCACCGACACCGACGGTCCGGTGAGCACGGCGCGCACCTCGCGCAGCTCGTCGTGCAGCTTGGCCACCGCGTCGAAGACCCGGTCGCGCGGCATCGGCACGCCGGCGACCCGGCCGAGCACCGGGCGCAGCGAGCGCGCGATGCGCCGCTCGATCGGGAAGACGCGGTCCATGTACCACCCGAGCGCGTCGGGCAGCGCCAGCAGCCGCAGCGTCTCGGCGGTCGGCGCGCAGTCGACGACCACGAGGTCCCAGAGCCCGGAGCGGGCCTGGTCGCGGACCTCGAGCAGCGCCAGCACCTCCTCGGCGCCGGGCAGCACGGTCAGCTCCTCGGCCTCGATCGGGTCGACCCCGGCCGCCGAGAGCATCGAGAGCAGGTAGTCCTGGATCTCGCGCCACGACCGCTCGAAGCGCCGCCGCGGGTCGACCTGCTGCACGTACAGCCCGGTGTCGATCTCGGTGGGTTCGGGTCCGACGGCGGCGCCGAACGCGTCGCCCAGCGAGTGGGCAGCGTCGGTGGAGAGCACGAGGGACTTGCGCCCGCGGGCGGCAGCAAGTGCCGCGGTGCCGGCCGCGACCGTCGTCTTGCCGACGCCGCCCTTGCCGGT
>JAVEDG010000196.1 GCA_030841245.1 Actinomycetota bacterium | reverse complement strand
GGCTGTCCCTAGTACGAGAGGACCGGGACGGACGAACCTCTGGTGTGCCAGTTGTTCCGCCAGGAGCACGGCTGGTTGGCTACGTTCGGAAGGGATAACCGCTGAAAGCATCTAAGCGGGAAGCTCGCTTCAAGATGAGGTCTCCCACAGGGTTAACCTGGTAAGGCCCCCAGTAGACGACTGGGTTGATAGGCCGGAAGTGGAAGTGCGGCAACGCATGGAGCTGACCGGTACTAATAGGCCGAGGACTTGACCACACAATCTTTCTCCCGGGAGACCGGGAGGCAGTGCTACGCGTCCACTGTGCGGTTCCCGAGATACGGTCGGGAACGCGCCCGATATCTCCATAGAGTTTCGGCGGCCATAGCGGAGGGGAAACGCCCGGCTCCATTCCGAACCCGGAAGCTAAGCCCTTCAGCGCCGATGGTACTGCGCGGGGGACCGCGTGGGAGAGTAGGACGCCGCCGGACATTCATTCGTCAAGGGCCATCCCGTTCGGGGTGGCCCTTGACGCATGTCCGGGGCAGTACGCCCGCAACACCGACGACCGCACCACCGCTCGAGGAGGGACCACGTGAGCCAGCCAGACGAGCCGTCGGGCAACGAGCCCTCGGGCGACAAGACCTCGCCAGGCCGAGCAAGCACCAGTGGCGGGGGCACCGGCCGGAGCGGGCGGCCGGGAGGCCGCGGGTCGAGCGGCCGGGCTGCCGGCGGGACGCCGCCCGGCAAGTCGCCCGGTGGCCGGAGCGCCGGCAGCCGCAGCGGGGCCCGCCCGGACCCCCGCGGCCAGGGGTCCAAGGGCCGGCCCGGGCCCGCCCGCCCGGCCCGAACCCAGGACCCCGAGCTGCCCGAGGACGTCACCGGACGCGAGCTCGACCGGGCCGCCCGTGCCGAGCTCGGCTCGCTGGCGGGACCTGCTTCCTCGACGGTGGCCCGCCACCTCGTGCTGGCCGGCCGGCTGCTGGACGACGACCCGGAGCTGGCCTACCGGCACGCCATGGCGGCGCGGCGCCGCACCGGACGGGTCGGGGTGGTCCGCGAGGCGGTCGGTCTCGCGGCATACCGCTCCGGTCGATACGCCGAGGCCCTCTCCGAGCTGCGGGCCGCCCGCCGCATCTCGGGCGACCCGTCGTTGCTGCCCGTGATGGCCGACTGCGAGCGCGGCCTCGGCCGCCCGGAGCGAGCCCTGGCCCTGGCTGCGTCACAGGAGGCGCGAGAGATGGACGCCGCCGACCGTGTCGAGATGCTGATCGTCGCCTCCGGGGCCCGCCTTGACCTCGGTCAGGCCGCCGCGGCCCTCTCACTGCTGACCGGTCCCCAGCTGCGTGCGGACGCCCGGCGCCCCTGGTCCGCCCGGCTCTTCTACGCCTACGCCGACGCCCTCCTGGCGGCCGGCCGCGCGGACGAGTCGGCGCAGTGGTTCGGTCACGCCGCGGCTGCCGACACCGACGGAGAGACCGACGCGGCCGAGCGGGTGGAGGAGCTGCACGGTGTCGCTTTCTTGACTGCTCCGGAGGAGCAGCACGGCATGGCTCCGGAGGAGCAGCCCTAGGCGGCAGCCGGCTGCTTCGTGCACAGGGGCCCTCGGTCGCACCGCCGTCCACAGTCCGTCGGGACGGCGGCCCCCCGGCGGACCCGAGGCCCGATCCTGGACGCGGCCCGCCGAGCGGCGGGCGGTCTCGGCAGGGGAGTGTGGGCGATGCGAGGCGAGGTCGGTCTGGTGGCCGGAGCTGGGTCGTGACGGCGGGAGGAGGCACGGAGCAGGCCGTGGCCGGGCACGTCAACGAGGTGCACCTCGTCGGACGTCTCGCCGCCGAGCCGGAGCCGCGCGAGCTGCCCAGCGGTGATGTGGTCGTCACCTTCCGCCTCGTCGTCGAGCGGGGAGCCAACCGCCGCGCGGCGACCCCCAGGTCGCCCACTGTCGACACCCTCGACTGTGCGGCCTGGCGCAAGGACGTACAGCGCAGCCTGGCGGCGGCCGAGGCCGGGGACGTGCTCGAGGTCGACGGGGCGCTCCGTCGGCGGTTCTGGCGAGCCGGGGCGAGCGCGGCCAGCCGCAGCGAGGTGGAGGTCACCCGGCTACGTCGCCGGCGTGGGTCGCGACGAGCCGGCTGAGACTCCCCCTGAGGCAGCAGCCGGTGGACGTCAGTCCGACAGCAGCCGCAGCACCAGGCCGGTGCGCGGCTTCGGGCCGAAGGACGTCGACTTGCGCGGCATCCTTTCCCCTGCGGCCGCGACGGCCAGGACCTGCTCGACCGAAGCCGGGCGCAGCAGCACCGCCGTGCCCGCCACCCGCCCGGCGAGCCGTACCGCGCGCTCGGCCACGTGCACGTAGCGGGTCCGTGGGTCCGCGTCGTCGACCCCCCAGACCCGGGCGAGCAGTACGTCGTTCAGCACGGCGGCGTCCAGGCTGCGCCACAGCGCCGACCGCTCGGGCGGCCAGGCGCCGGCGAGTGCAGCCGGGTCCGGGTCCTCGATCAGGCTGAACTCGCGACCGTCGGTCAGCACGAACGGGTGCCGGCCGGTGGCGGCCTCCAGTGTCGCCAGCGCGTCGGCGAAGGAGCCCCGCACGTCGCTCACCTTGAAGACGCTCCGGACGGCCGACACCGCGTCGTCCAGCGCCAGCCCTGCGACGACGCGGTGGATGGCGGCCACCCGCAGCGGGTAGGTCGTGGCGTCCACGAGCAGGGCGAGGCCCTGGTCCCAGGGGCCGGCGCCGTGACCGGCCGCCTGGTGCTCGGCCTGCAGCCGCCGGTACGTCGCGTAGCGGTGGTGCCCGTCGGCGATGAGCGCCTGGCGGTGCTGGAGGTCGGCCGACATGGCGCGCTGCTGCTGCGGGTCGGTGACCGGCCAGAGCCGGTGGAGCACGCCGTCGTCGGTGCGAGCCTGCGCCAGCGGCGGCCCTCCGGCGACCTGGTCGATGATCTGCGCGGTCACCCCGCCCCCGTCGTACACCAGCAGGATCGGTTCCAGGTTCGCCGACGTGGCCCGCATCAGGTCCAGCCGGTCCGCTACCGGCCCCGGCAGGACGTCCTCGTGGGGCAGCACGACCCGGTCCGCGGGATCCCGCAGCCCCACCGCGGCGAGCACCCCGCGCTGCAGCCCACTATCGGTGGACTGCTCGTAGACGTAGAGCGCCGGCTGCTCGTCGCGGCGCAGCGTCTGATCGGCCAACCATTGCCGCAGCTGTCGCGCCGCGTGCTCGTAGCGGCCCGTTCCCGTCTCCGCCTCGTCGCGTGGCAGGATCAACCGGACGACGTTGTGCGGGTCCAGCAGCTCCAGCTGGGCCGCGCTGTCCGCGTCGATCACGTCGTACGGCGGGCTGGTCACGGCCGCCAGGTCCGACACCCGGTCGTAGCGCACGCCGCGGAACGGGACCACCGAGAGTCCTGCCGCGTCGGACGCGGCGGGGCTCTCGGACATGGCGGGAATGCTACGTGGAGGGAGGAACGCGACGGTGTCCCAGGACGCGCAACAGCCGGAGCCCGACGACCGCGACCATCGCCCGGCGGGCGAGGTCTACGACTGGTACGTCCGCGCGGTGTCGCTGCTCGAGAGCGGCAACCCCGGGGCGGCCGCGGAGCTGCTCCGGCACGCCCGCAGCGAGGAACCGGACTCGGCCAGCGTGCTCGAGGCGTTGGCCCGCGCTGTGTTCGACGCCGGCCGCTACGCCGAGGCCGCCGAGCTCTTCGCGGGTCTGGCCGAGGTCAGCCCCGACAGCGACTACGCGAGGTTCGGCCTGGGCCTGTCGCGGATGCGTCTCGGCGACCACGCCGGGGCGGTGGAGCAGCTCGCGCTGGCCGCCGTGATGCGTCCCGAGCGGGCGGACTACCAGCAGGCGCTCCGGGAGGCCCGAGCCACCCTCCGGTTCCGGGAGGGCGAGCGGTGAGGGCACTCGAGCGCGGGGCCGACCACTTGGTGCATGACTACGACACGGCCCTGCTGGACCTGGACGGGGTGCTCTACATCGGCCCGGACGCGGTCGAGGGTGCGCCGGAGGCCGTGCAACAGGCCCGCAACGCCGGCATGCGCGTCGCGTTCGTCACCAACAACGCGTCCCGGACGCCGGACGCGGTGGCGAAGCACCTGGGCGAGCTCGGCGTCAGCGCGACCGCCGAGGACGTCGTGACGAGCGCGCAGGCGGCGGCGACCATGCTGGCCGAGCGGCTCCCGGCCGGTTCGCGGGTGCTCGTGGTCGGTGGCGAAGGTCTGGTCGCCGCCCTGCGCGAGCGGGGTCTCGAACCGGTCAGCTCCGCAGACGACGACCCGGCGGCCGTGGTCCAGGGCTATGCGCCCGAAGTCGGCTGGGCCCAGCTCGCGGAGGGCGCGTACGCCGTGGGGCGCGGACTGCCGTGGATCGCTTCCAACCTGGACCGGACGCTGCCGACGGCCCGGGGCACGGCGCCCGGCAACGGCGCCCTGGTCGGCGTGATCACGGTGGCCACCGGGGTGCGGCCGGTAGCGGCTGGCAAGCCGGAGCTCCCGCTGCACCAGGAGGCGGTCCGGCGCACCGGAGCCGGCCACCCGCTCGTCGTCGGCGACCGGCTGGACACCGACATCGAGGGCGCCAACCGGGCCGGCACCGACAGCCTGCTCGTGCTCACGGGTGTCGACGGGCCGGCGGACCTGCTCGCAGCCGAGCCCGGACTGCGACCGACGTACGTCGCCGCCGACCTCAGGACCGGCCTCTTCGACCCGCACCCCGAGGTCACGGGGAACGGCAGCGACCGCAGCTGCGGCGGCTGGTCGGTGTCGTGCTCAGGCGGACGGTGGCAGGTCGACGGTGACGGCGACAAGGTCGCGGGGCTGCGTGCACTCTGCGTCGCCGCGTGGACGGCGGGGTCCGGCCCGGACCCGGCGGCGGCGCTGCCCGCGCTCGGCTGGTGAGCGGTCGCCTGCCCCCACCCTCAGAGCATCGAGCGCAGCCGGAGCAGGTCGCGAACCCCGGCCTCGACCTTGACCCGGCCGGAGAGCCAGGCCTGACCGAAGCTGAGGTGCCCGTCGGTCATCGCGATCAGGTCGTCGCTGTTGGCCGTGAGCCGGATCTGCGCCCGGGGGGCGGGCTCGGTGGTGATCCCGCTCAGGTGGCCCTCGCTGAGCTCGCCGGTGAACGTCACGTCGAGATCGGGGATCTCGCAGCTCAAGCTGCGGTCGAACGCGTGTGCACGCCGGGACTCGTCGTCGACGGTGGTGAGGCGGTCCGCCAACCGCTCGAGGGCGTCATGGCACTCCTCCAGCGTCGCCACGGTCCCCGGGCTCCTTTCCGTCGTCGTCCCCAGACCGGCTGCCCACCGCAGCGGCACTGCGCGACGCTACCGCAGGGCCTCGCCCCGGCCGGTGGACGGTAGCGTCTGACGAGCGGGCTTCCCCGGCGTGGACGACGCGGCGCCGGCGGAGCGCCGGACGAAGGAGACGGGCATGGTTCTGGAAGGACTGCGGGGCTACCTGCAGCTGGCCAGCGGGCTGACCGACGTGACCAGGGACCGCGCACGCAGCACCGCCCGGGCGCTGCTCGCGCAGGGCGAGGCCGTGGTGCCGGACTCGATGCGCGTCCAGGTCAGCGCGATCGCCGACGAGATCGTGGCCACCAGCAAGGCCAACCGCGCCCTGATGATCGGTCTGGTCCGCGCCGAGGTCGAGCGGGCCGTGTCGCGCATGGGGCTGGCGCTCTCCGCCGAGCTGGAGGCCGCGACCGCCCGGGGTCAGGCGCTCGAGGACCGGGTCTACGAGCTCGAGCGCGAGCTGCGCCTCTCCCGCGCCGGTTCGGCCGCTCCCCGCCGGTCCGCGGCGAAGAAGTCGACGGCCAAGAAGTCGACGGCCAAGAAGTCCACGGCCAAGAAGTCGACGGCCAAGAAGGCGGCCGCGACGGGGAGCGAACCGGCGTGAGCGAGGACCAGCCGGGGAAGCCGGCGGACCGGGAGCCGGCCCCTCCCGAGGCGGCGGCGCCGGCGTACGACGAGGCCGCGGCAGCTGACGAGGCCACCGGCCACGACGATGCCACTGCACCTGACGAGGCCACTGCACCTGACGAGGACCCGGACAACGCCGCCGGTGTCGAGCCGACCACCGCCTCCGACCGCGACCCGCGCATCGCGGCGGCGATGCAGCAGCTCGAGCAGCTCACCGGCACGCCTCCGGAGCAGCATGTGGAGACCTACGAGGAGGTGCACCGGGCCCTGGCGGAGGTGCTCGCCGAGGCCGCGTCCCGCAGCGACGCCTCGGCCGGTGACGCCGGCAGCGGTCCCGACGAGCGCGGTCACCACGCGTGAGCCGACGTACCAGGGTGGACGCCGAGCTGGTGCGGCGCGGGCTGGCCCGCTCCCGCGAGCAGGCAGCCGACCTGGTGACAGCGGGCCGGGTCCGGGTCGCCGGTCGTCCGGTGGCCAAGCCCGCCACCCAGGTGCTCGCCGAGGAGCCGATCGTCGTCGGTCCCGCTGCCGGTGAGGACTACGTCTCACGCGGCGGTCACAAGCTGGCCGGAGCCCTGGACGCATTCGCCCCGCACGGGCTGAGCGTGTCCGGCCGGCGGGCCCTGGACGCCGGGGCATCGACCGGCGGGTTCACCGACGTGCTGCTGCGGCGCGGCGCCGCTTCGGTCCTCTGCGTCGACGTGGGCTACGGCCAGCTCGCCTGGTCCCTGCGCACCGACGAGCGGGTCACGGTCTTCGACCGAACCAACGTGCGCGACCTGGAACCGAGCGCGGTCGTCGCCCCGGTCGAGCTCGTGGTGGCCGACCTGTCCTTCATCTCGCTGCGGCTCGTGCTGCCCACCCTGTTCGCCCTGACCAGCGCCGACGCCGACCTGGTGCCGATGGTCAAGCCCCAGTTCGAGGTGGGCCGGGACCGGCTGGGTCCGGGAGGCGTCGTCCGAGACCCGCAGCAGCGAGCGGCCGCTGTGGCCGAGGTCGCGTCGTTCGCGCACGACGAGCTCGGGCTCGGGGTCCGCGGCGTGACCGCCAGCCCGTTGCCGGGGCCGGCGGGCAACGTCGAGTTCTTTCTCTGGCTGCGCCGGGACGCCGCGCCGCTGGACGGCACGGACCTCGACCGTGCCATCGCCGAGGGACCGTCATGACGAGCCCGGCCGCGCGGTGCGTCCTGTTCGTCACCCACACCGGTCGACCACTGGCCGTGGCCGCCGTGCGTAGCGCGGCCCGGCGCTTCGTCGCAGCCGGGGTCGGCGTGCGGGTGCTCGCCGACGAGGCGGCCGAGCTGGGGCTCGACGGTGCCGTGACCGTCCCCACCGATGCGGCCGCGGCAGAGGGCTGCGAGCTCGTCGTCGTCTTCGGTGGGGACGGCACGCTGCTGCGGGCGGCAGAGCTGGCCCGAGCGACTCGGACGCCGCTGGTGGGGGTGAACCTCGGGCACGTCGGGTTCCTCGCCGAGGCCGAGAGCGACGGTCTCGAGGCTGCGGTCGACCGGATGGTGGTGCGTGACTACACCGTCGAGGAACGTATGACGGTCGCGGTGACGGTCACCCGCGGCGGCCAGGAGGTCCACCGCGACTGGGCGCTGAACGAAGCATCGGTCGAGAAGCACGGCAACGAGCACATGCTCGACATCGTCGTCGAGGTGGACGGGCGCCCGTTGTCGCGCTGGGGCTGCGACGGCGTCGTCATGGCCACGCCGACCGGCTCCACCGCCTATGCCTTCTCGGCCGGCGGCCCGGTCGTGTGGCCACAGGTCCAGGCGCTGCTGCTGATCCCGGTCAGCGCTCACGCACTCTTCGCGCGCCCGATGGTCGTCGGCCCCGACTCGCTGCTGGCGATCGAAGTCGTGCAGGGACCGGTCGGGAAGGGGATCCTCTGGTGCGACGGGCGACGCTCGTTCGAGCTGCCGAGCGGTGCCCGGGTGCAGGCCGCCCGCGGGCAGAAGCCGGTGCTGCTCGCCCGGCTGCACGCCGCACCGTTCACCGACCGGCTGGTGGCCAAGTTCGACCTGCCGGTGGGCGGCTGGCGCGCCGGTCGCGGACTGACCGCTGGTGACGGACCCGACGCGTAGGCTCGGCCGACGTGCTGGAGGAGATGCGCATCCGCGGGCTCGGCGTCATCGACGACGCCGTGCTCGAGCTATCTCCCGGCCTGAGCGTGATCACCGGCGAGACCGGCGCGGGCAAGACCATGGTGGTCACGGGGCTCGGTCTGCTCTTCGGAGGCCGTGCGGACGCCGGCGCCGTGCGCAGCGAAGGAGCAGGCGCGCTCGTCGAGGGCCGCCTGCGGCTGCCCGCCGACCACCTGGCGCTGGAGCGGGCCCGCGAGGCCGGTGCCGAGCTCGACGACGGCGAGCTGCTGCTATCGCGCACCGTGAGCAGCGAGGGACGGTCCCGGGCCCACCTGGGCGGGCGCTCCGTGCCGGTCGGCGTGCTCGGCGAGCTGGCAGAGAGCTGTCTGGCGGTGCACGGCCAGTCCGACCAGTCCCGGCTGCTGCGCCCGGCCCACCAAAGGGCCGCGCTCGACCGTTTCGCGGGCGCGGCGGTGCTGGACCCCCTGGCGCGCTACGCCGCCGGCTACGCCGAGCTGCGAGCCCTCGAGCAGGAGCTGACCGAGCTGGTCGAGCGGGCGCGGGAGCGGGCTCAGGAGGCCGACCTGCTCCGGTTCGGCCTCGACGAGATCGCGGCGGTCGCACCCCGTGCCGGTGAGGACCTCGAGCTGGCCGAGGAGGAGGAACGTCTCGGGAACGCCGACGTGCTGCGCCTCGCGGCGACCAACAGCCACGACGCCCTGCTGGGTGCCGAGTCCGGCGCCGACGGTGCCGGCGGCGACGCGAGCGCCCTGGTCGCCGCGGCCCGAGCGACCCTGGACGCCGGAGCCCGGCACGACCCCGCGCTCGGCGAGCTGGCCGGCCGGCTCAAGGAGGTCGGCTACCTGCTCGCCGACGTCGCGGCCGACCTCGCCTCCTACGCCGCCGGCGTCGACACCGACCCGGGCCGCCTCTCGGTCGTCCAGGAGCGGCGGGCCGCCGTCCTGCGCCTGACCCGCAAGTATGGCGACGACGTCGCGGAGGTGCTCGCCTGGTCGGAGCGTTCCGCGGCCCGGCTGGCCCGGCTCGACACCGACGGGGACCGCGTCGAGGAGCTGCGGGCCCGGCGTACCACCCTGCTGGCCGAGCTGGCCGATCTCGCGAGCGCCGTGTCGAAGGCCCGCCGGACGGCGGCCGAGCGCTTCGCCGTCGCCGTCTCCGCCGAGCTGACCGACCTGGCCATGCCCGCCGCCGGCGTCGAGCTGCACATCGCCCACACCGACGACCCCGACGGCCTCCCGGTCGGCGCGAGCACGGTCGCGTTCGGCCCGCACGGCGTCGACGAGGTCGACCTGCTGCTGACGCCGCACGCCGGCGCCCCTGCCCGGTCCCTGCAGAAGGGTGCGTCCGGGGGAGAGCTGTCCCGAGTGATGCTGGCCGTCGAGGTCGTCTTCGCCGGCGCCGACCCCGTGCCGACGCTCGTCTTCGACGAGGTCGACGCAGGAGTCGGTGGGAAGGCGGCCGTCGAGGTAGGCCGACGGCTGGCTGCCCTGGCCCGCACCGCCCAGGTCGTGGTGGTCACCCACCTGCCCCAGGTCGCGGCGTTCGCCGACCGCCACCTGGTGGTGCACAAGGCCAGCGACGGAGCGGTGACCAGCAGCGGCGTCACCGCGCTCGACGACGCGCAGCGGCGCCAGGAGCTCTCCCGGATGCTGGCCGGCATCGAGGAGTCGCAGGCGGCGGCCGAGCACGCGGGCGAGCTGCTCGAGCTGGCGGCCGTGACCAAGGCCGCCGGCGCCTGACCCTTTCTCGCCAGCGCCACACGCCGGGAGCCCTCGCCTCCCCGGTTACGGCGGTCCGCTCTGGCAGCATCGACTGAGTGCGGATCTCGACGATGCGGCGTGCCCGCAAGGCAGCGCCGCCTCCTGGGCTGACCGGGACGGTGCGCGTCGGCAGCACCTCGAGCGTGCTCTCGCGGGTGCAGGTCGGCGAGCTGGCCGTCATCGACCACCTCGACTTGGACAAGGTGACCGCCGACGCGCTCGTCTCGCGCGGAGCGGCGGCCGTGGTCAACGCCTCCCCGAGCAGCAGCGGCCGCTACCCCAACCTGGGTCCGGAGATCCTGCTCCGCGCCGGCGTGCCACTTGTCGACTCGGTGGGTCCCGAGGTGCTCAAGCTGGTCCGTGACGGCGAACGGCTGCGGCTCGACGGCGGCGTCATCTACCGCGGGGACGAGGCGCTGGCCGGTGGCGAGCTGGCCACAGCCGAGCGCGTGCAGACCCAGATGCGCGACGCCCGGACCGGGCTGGCCAGCCAGCTCGAGGCGTTCGCGGGCGACACCACGGCGTACCTCCGTCAGGAGAGCGAGCTCATCCTCGACGGCGTCGGCGTCCCCGAGCTGACGACCCGGCTGCGCGACCGGCAGGTGCTCGTCGTCGTACGGGCCTACGAGTACGCCGCGGAGCTGGCCGCGCTGAAGTCCTACATCGCCGAGGTGCGACCCGTGCTGGTCGGCGTCGACGGTGGGGCCGATGCGCTGCTCGAGGCGGGCTACCGGCCGGACCTCGTCGTGGGGGACCTCGAACAGCTGGCCGAGACCACCCTGTCGTGCGGTGCCGAGCTCGTCGTGCACGCGGACCGGGA
Source organism: Actinomycetota bacterium (assembly GCA_030841245.1). Taxonomy (GTDB): domain Bacteria; phylum Actinomycetota; class Actinomycetes; order JACCUZ01; family JACCUZ01; genus JAVEDG01. Next base: position 1,003 of record JAVEDG010000196.1, on the reverse strand, counting down.
CGGGACCGCTCCCGGGCTCGAGCGGGCTCGCGGCCTGGGGCTGACCCCGGTGCTGTTCCCGGTCTCCGGGTCCGCCGAGGACGCCGCCCTGCTGCTGGCCGACGTCGGCGGTGCCGCACTGATCGCGGTGGCGGGGACCCACGCCAGCCTGGCGGAGTTCCTCGACCGCGGTCGACCCGCGATGGCGAGCACCTTCCTGGTCCGGCTGCGGCTCGGCCACCGGCTGGTGGACGCCCGGGCGGTGGTCTCGCTGCACCGGAAGCGGGCCGCGACCTGGCCGGTGTTCCTGCTGGCGGGGCTGCTTCTGGCCGTCGCTGTGGCGGTGCTCGTGACCAGCGGTCCGTCCTCGATCGGTCACGACATCTCGAGCTGGTGGGACTCGCTGGTGTCCTCGGTGACCGGGTCCACCTGAGGTGTCCAGCCGTCGCAGCACGGTCGCGTCGCTGCTTGCCGCCGCCGCAGCACTAGTCCTGGGCGTCGTGATGGGTGTCGGTCCGATGGCCGACGTCGGGCTGCACCAGCGCAACCACGAGATCACCGCGCTGCGGGCGAGGACCGACGTGCTGCAGCACCGGGTCGGCGTGCAGGCTGACGCGCTGCGCGGGGCCCGGGCCCTGACCCGTGAGTTGGTGGTCCCGCTGACCGCGGGCCGGTTGCGCGGGCACAGCGTCGTGGTCTTCGCGCTGCCGGGCGCGGCGAGCCTTGCGGCGCGCACGTCCCGGGACCTCGAGGCCGCCGGAGCGACGGTCACCGGGACGATCGACATCCTGGCCGCCTACCTCGACCCGACCAAGGCCCGCTCCCCGCTCGAGGACCTGTCACTGCACCTGATCCCGCCGGGCGTGCACTTCCGCAACGGCTCGACCCCCATCGAGCGGGTGGGGACCGTGCTCGCGCGCGCGACTGTCTCTCGGCAGGCGTCCAAGGCCGTCGAGCAGCCCTCGGCCGAGCTGATCTCGGGACTCACCGAGCTGCACGCCCTGAGGCTGACCGGTGTGCCGGG
>JAVEDG010000187.1 GCA_030841245.1 Actinomycetota bacterium | reverse complement strand
AGATCCACGCCCTGACGACCGAGCTGCACCGTCGCCTGCTTCCTGACGGCTCCTCCTCCTAGAACTCCCGGTCGCGCGTTCCAGCCGCGAGTGACCCGGTCTCCACGACGACCGTGGTGGACATCGGGTTGCCGGCGAGGTCGGTGGCAGCGGCGGCCGGGGTCCAGTGCATGAAGAAGGTCGCGTCATTGCCACCAGCGGACGCCGTGTCGACGACTCCGCTCGCGGTTCCCAGGGTGACCGTGACGGTCGAGCCGCTCATGACGATCGCCGAGCCGGTGAAGGTGACGCTTTGGACCAGGTGGGTGTATGTGGGGGTACCCAGGTCGACCGAGCCGAGCTTGAGCTGGGTGGTGTTCGCCGAGCTCCAGATCTCGATGGTGTCGTCGGCGTTGGTGCCGTTGGCGTTGAGCCGGACCGTGACCGGTGTGCCCGAGCCGCTCCAACCGCTGAGGATCGACGCCGGTGCCATCGGCTCGGAGAACGTGTAGACGAGCTTGTCACCGAGCTCCGCGGTGCCGACCGTCGTGACGTTGACGGTCTGCACATCGACCCCGCTGGGTGCGGCCACGTCGAGCGTGAACGTGTTGGCGGCGCTGACGCCGACATTGCCGACCGCGTCGCTCTGGCTGGCCTGCGCGGTGTAGGTGCCGGCCGCCAGTGCCGTCGCGTCCACCGTCCAGGTCGCACCGGTCCGCGTCGGTGTCAACGTCTGCACGGGGCTTCCGGTGGCGGTGGCGCCGCTGTACACCTTCACGGTCACGGTGGCGGCGTCGCCGAAGACGTTCCCGGCCGCACCGGACAACGTGGGCGTCGTGTCGTTGGTGGCTCCGGCCGCCGCCGGCGTGGAGAGTGTGACCAGAGGTGCGGTCGTGTCCGTCACGACGCTGGCGCGAGGACTTTCGGTGCCGATCCAGTTGCCTAGCACCGGGGTGATCCCGTAGGTCCAGGTTCCGCCCGGCACACTCGTCTCGGTGCAGCTCAGGGATGCTGCGCCGCCCGAGGTGACGCCGGCGCAGCCCGCACCGATGGTCTGCAGGGTGCCGCCGGCGCTGTAGCGGTTCACCCGGTAGCCGCCGTAGGTCCTCACGCCCAGGAACTGGGCTCGGAAGGTGTTCTGGGTCCAGTTGACGGTGACGTCGGTGCCGGACAGCTGGGCGGTCGGAGTGATGGCCGTCAGAGCCAGCGCGTCCGCACGAGCGTAGGTGCGTGCTGCCGCGCCGGACATGGACCAGGCTGCCACAGCGGCGCCGGCCGGTGTCAGGAGCGCCGCCAGCAGGACCACCGCGGTGACGAGCAACCGGCGGCCGTGGACTCGCAAACCGACAGGCCGATGGCCGGGCTCCCGATGAGTCCCGGCCATGACAACCTCCCCGCGTCTTCCGTGCCCGGTCGGGGTGGACGGATGACCGCCCACCCCGTCAAGCTCAGCCGCTGGCGCCGGTCAGCGAGACCGGGACCGTGAAGACCGCGTTGCGGCAGCCGTCCTGAGACGCGTTGCTCATCGCGGCGGAACCGGTCAAAGTGAACGAGGTGCCCGCGCTGCCGGCCGGGACGGCCAGGCTCAGCCCGGTCTGGTCGGTGAAGGTCACGCCGGTTGTGGTGCAGGTCCCTGCGCCGCCCGAGGCGGTGATCGCGCCGCTGCCGGTCACCGCGGTCACCGTGACGGGGTAGGAGTTGGAGTTGGCGATCTTCACGACGACGTCGCCGGTCGCGCCCGGGTACAGGCTGGCGGTGACGGTCGCCGACACGTCGACGGTCGTCAGGGCGACCGAGGTGCCTGCCTTGGCGTAGCCGCTGCCCGAACCGGAGGCGTTCCACGCGGCCACGGCGATGCTCGCCCCAGCGGCCAGGATCACCACGGTCGAAAGAACTGCGGCCGGTCTGGTGTATTTGCGCATGTCTGTCTTGGTCCTCAGAACGACGAGCACGAGTGAAACGCCGAGAGTCTGTGCCTCGACGGAAGAAGAACCCATCGCACCCGGTGGCCTGCGGCCTAACGGGTTCTTCGGTAAAGGGCCGGTCAACCCAAGGGCAAGAGCAGGGATTTCGCCGAAAGGCGGGGCGATTCAACCGAAAGGTGCACAGCCCTGCCCGTTCGGCAGTCACCGTCCAGTGCGGTGGGCATGCCTGGTTTCGCGGATAGACGCGATGACGTCGGCTCCGAGGGAGCGGCGGGCGAACCAGACCGACCCGGGTGCCCGCGCGACTACCACGTAGGCCGGCCCGATCCTGTCCTTCCACTCGCGGTCTCGCAGCTCATCGCGGCCGACGACGATGAGGTCCGGTCGCCGCTTCAGGTTCCACGCCACGAAGCCCTTGATCCCTCCGGGCCAGGTGTCCCCGAGGTTGTGCTGGAGGCCCTCGGAGAACAGTTGATGACGCGTCGGGTTGGTCCGCCTCGCAAGCACGAGGACCTCGGGCGCTTCGATGGACCAGATCGTGGCATCAGGGACGTTCTGGAGCACGGCTCGCACCGTCGCGCGCTGCTTGTTGAGTGTGTGAGCCGCAGCTGCGGCGGAGAAGTGCATGGCCAGCAGGGTCGCTGGCAGGACCACCGCACCGGCGACCGCAAGGCTCACCCCGCTCGGCAGGCGTCGCTCGACCTCGGCGATCACGGCGCCGATGCCGATCGCGGCGAAGGGAAGAAACGGAAACGCGTCGACCCAGCTGTCGAAGTCCAGCAGTGTCCACGCGAGCCCCACGAGCGTGGCAGCGACAGAGGCCACGAGCACGGCCGTCGCCGGTTCGCGACGGCTCGTGCGCTCGCCCAGTCGCAGCGCGGCGAGTACCACCAGCGCGGCGAGGCCACCGAGCAGCAACCACAGCGAGTCCCCGAATCCCAGCTGCATGCTCGTCCAGATCTTCTCCGGGCGGGAGAGGATCGACCTGCCGTGGGTGTACCTGGCGTTGAGGAGGAGGAAGCCGTCGATCAGGTCGCCCAGTGCTCCCGACGCCGCGAAGTAGGCCACCGTGGCGACGACAGGTATCCCGCCGCCGGCGACGACCAGGCCCAGAGCCCGCACCGTTCGATCGCGGGCGAGCATCGGAACCCCGACGATCGCGGCCGCACATAGTGGGGGGAACGCGATCTGCAGGGTCAGCGTCGCCAGGCCGATGAACACGCCGGTGAGGATCCACCGCTGTCTCGTGAGCGCCCAGGTCGCGCACAGCATGAACAGCACCATCGGGGTCTTCTCCCGAGGACCGGTGGTGGCCAGGTGGATGAAGCCCTCGAAGCTGAGCATCGTCGCCGCGGCCGCCAGTCCGACGGTGCGCGATGCGAAGATGCCCCGGACGACGACGTAGGCCAGGACGACGCAGGCCGTGGCGAGCAGCATGTACCAGAACCGCATCCCCAGGAGCTCGTCCTTGCCCGTGACGCGGGCAGCGACGACTCCCGGCACCGGCAACAGATGTGCAAGTGGCCCGGCGCGGTTGACGATGCCGACGTAGGGAGGCTGCCCCTCGAGAACTTGTCGGGCGCCGTACGCGTAGACCCCGGGATCCCGGCTGAACTTTCCGCCGAAGCCGTGCTGCCAGTAGGTGAAGAAGGCAACAGCACCGACCGCGAGAAGCAGTGGGTCAGTTCGTCGCCAGACATGAGAGCCTCCGTCCCACACCTTGTGCGCGCGCGCAGCAAACAGCCCCACGGTGACCTCGTCCAGGTCGATCGAGTGCCTGCCGCTGTCGGTCTTTGAGCAAGCGAGTGCTGCCGGCCGTCCACCCCGAAGCGCGGCACGCTGTATGTCGCCTGCCCCGCTCCAAGTTCCGATCCCGGGCAGTTGCTACAAGGACGCCCGGCCATGACCAGCGGTTCGGACGCGCACCGGCGTGATTGCGTTGGGGTGGAACGTCAAGACGTCGAACGACGTGCGACCAGCAGGGGCACCAACAGCTCGTCGTCGGTGAGCGACCCGTGCAGTCCGCGCAAGGCCAGGATCTGCGGGTGAGCCACCCGTGAGTCGACGACGGCGAGACCCGCGCGAGCCGCGCCGACGACGTCGCCGATGCGCGGCCGGACGTGAGCCGCGACGGTGGGGCCGAACCACCCCGCGCTGATGGCCTCGTCGCGTCCGAGCAGCCAGCACCGTTCACCCAGGACTGCGCGCCACGTCGCCAGGACGTCCTCGGAGGCGCCTGCCCGGGTGTGCACGTGCAGCGCACGTGGGTCGCCGGCCAGCACCTCGACCCCGTCGTCGAGCGTCGGACTGCTCGCCAGGTCCGTACGGTCGTCGATCGGCACGTCGACCATGCCGTGGTCGGCGGTCACCAGGAGCACGGCGTCGGCCGGCAGCGCCGCGCTCAGCTGCTCGACCAGACGGTCCACGTGGGTCAGCTCCTGGCGCCACGCCTCGGTGTCGAGCCCCCGTCGGTGCCCGGTCGCGTCCAGGTCGCCGACGTAGGCGTACACGAGCGAGCGCCGGCCGCGCCGTACGCCCTCGGCGACGGCCGCGACCCGCTCCCCCATCGACTCCCCGGCCAGGTAGGCGCCGCCCCGCAGACCGGCCTGGGTCAGACCGTCGCCGTCGAACGACCTCGGTCCGACCCGGCTGACGGCGACCCCCGCGCGCGCCGCGATCTCGAAAGCAGTGGGACGGGGCTGGAACGCCGCGAGGTCGACATCGCCGGGATACAGCGTATTGAGGAGTGACCCGTCCTCGCGGCGCAGGTAGAGGCCGGTGAGGCCGTGCTCGCCGGGCCCGAGCCCGGTGCCCAGCGACGTCAGCGCCACCGGGGTCGTGGCCGGGAAGACCGTCGTGAACGGTTCGGCCCCCGGACCCCGCGCGTCGGGCAACGAAGAGAGGTACGGCGCGCGGCTCGCGTGGCGCATCAGCAGATTCGCACCGAGCCCGTCGACCAGCAGCAGGACGTAGCGGCGTGCGGAGGGCAGCGCCAGGGCAGCGAGGCCTTCCTGGACCCCCAGCCGCACGAGGAGGGACGGCAGCAGGTCGGCGAGCGACGCGCGACCGTATGCCGGGACCGGGGCTGGGTCGTCGTGCGGCAGGTGCGCTTGGCTCACTGCGCGGTGGCGCGCGAGAGGGCAGCCGCGAAACCGAGCATCCGCTCCACCGCGTCGCTGCCGTCGGCCGCGGCGCTCACCCGCAGTGCGATGTCGTCGGCCGACGCCGTGCCGGTGTAGCCGTGGTCGGCCTCGCAGTCGGGGTCGGCGCAGCCGGCCGGCTCGAGGTCGAGCCTGCTCACCGCGCCCCAACCGATGGTCACGGTCACCTCCTGCGGGACCGCTCCGTGGCGGTAGTGCATCGGCTCGCTGACCACCCGGTTGACGACGACCGACCGGACCGCGGCGACCGGGACCGCCTCGGTGGAGGCGGTGACGAAGGGCGAGCTGTCCTGGGGGTCGCCGGGGTGGTCGTCGGCGTGTCCCAGCACGAGACGGGAGGGCGTCAGCACCAGCACGGTGATGTGCCGGCGTACCTCGTCGGAGTCGAACGTCGTCTCCTGGTGGACGACGAAGGCGTCCACCCGTTCTCCCGCCACTGCGGCGTCGACCGCGTCGGCCACCAGCTCGGGGAAGTAGCCCGCGCGCTCGATGGCTGCCCGGAGGCCGGCTACGGAGACGTCAGACATGCCCTCCATCCTGTCACCTGAGCGTGAGCCGTGGGCGAGTCGCTCCCCAGAGCACCGTCACCCGCTCGCCAGTGCACGGGGACCGCGGTCGGTGCGGACTCGCGGGCGGGCCAGCCGGACGGACGCCGCGAGCACGGCCAGCCCCTCCGGGGCGACGAGGACGGGGTTCAGCTCGAGCTCGGCGACCTCCGGCAGGTCATCGGTCAGGCGGGAGACGCGGGTGACCAGGTCCTCGACCGCGGCGACGTCGACCAGCTCCGCACCGCGGTGTCCGAACAGCAATGGGGCCGCCCGCACAGCACGGACCAGCTCGCTGACGTCGTCGTCCGTGAGCGGCGGGATCCGGTAGGCCCGGTCGTCGAGCAGATCGGTGGCGACGCCGCCGAGGCCGAACGAGACCACCGGGCCGAACAGCGGGTCCTCGATCGCTCCCACGACGCAGGCCACCCCGGTCGGCGCCATCCGCTGGACCTCCATCACGGCGGCAGCGACACCGAGCCGCGCGGTCATCCCGGCCACCGCGGCACGCAGCTCGGCGACATCGTCGATGTGGAGGGTCACACCGCCGAGGTCGCTGCGGTGCCGCAAGTGGGAGGCGACCGCCTTGAGGGCGACCGGGAACCCGAGCTGTGCTGCCGCCTCGACTGCCGAGTCGGCATCGCTCACTCGGGCACTGGGCCACAGTGCTATGCCGTAACACCGCAACAGCTCGGTCAGGTCGGACGGTTCGAGCTCGAGCTCGTCGCGTGCACCGAGCACGTCGGCCACCAGGGTCCGGGCTGCCGGCACGTCCAGGGCCGCCGGCTCCAGCACCGTACCGGCCGGTGCCCGGCGCCACTGCGCGTACTCCGTGACCAGGGCGAGCGCATGCACCGCGTCCTCCGGCGTCGGGTACGTCGGGACCGACCTGGTCCCGACCGGTGCTCGCAGCAGCTCAGGAAGGCCCCTCATACCGAGGAACGTCGACACCACTGTCTTGCTCGACTCGTGGGCGGCCGTCGCGAGACCACGGGCAACCTCTGCGTCGCGTACCTGCAACGGCGGGATGAACAGGGCGACCACCGAGTCGACGTCCGGGTCCGCGAGCGCCTTGCGCAGCACGGCCTCGAAGTCCTCGGCCGTCGCATCCGCAGGCAAGGCACGGCCACTGTCGACGACGACCAGGCCGCGTTCCTCGCAGGCATCGGTGGCCAGCACGGCGAGGGCGTCGGAGTTGCCGACCACGGCGACGGAGCGACCGGCCGGCAGGGGCTGGTGGGCGACGAGCTGGGCCACGTCGAAGAGGGAGTGGATGTCGTCGACCCGGATGGCGCCGGCCTGACGGAACAGCGCGTCGATCGCCGCGGGTGGCGCGACCGACTGGCGCACCAGGTGGCCCTCCGGCGCGCCACGACCGGATCTCCCTGAGCGCACGACCACCACTGGCTTGCGTCGGGCGAGCCGTCGGGCCACCCGGCTGAACTTGCGCGGATTGCCGATCGACTCGAGGTAGAGCATGACCGCGTCGGTGCCGGTGTCGTCCTCCCAGAACTGCATGACGTCGTTGCCGCTGACGTCGACCCGGTTGCCGGCAGACACGAACGTGGAGAGGCCGAGACCGCGGCGCGCGACGTTGTCGAGAAGAGCCACCCCCAGCGCGCCCGACTGGCAGAAGAAGCCGACCCGTCCCGGCTGCGGCATTGCCGGCGCCAGTGACGCGTTGAGCGACACCGCAGGGTCGGTGTTGAGGATGCCGAAGGACGACGGCCCGATCACCCGGATCCCGCTGCCTCTCGCCCGGCGTACCAACCGCTGTTGCCGCTCCCGTCCTTCGTCGCCGGTCTCCGCGAAGCCCGCCGACATCACCACCAGGCCCTGGACCCCCTTCGCCGCGCAGTCCTCGACGACGCCGTCCACCTCATCTGCGGGGACCGCCACGACGACGAGCTCGACCTCGCCGGGGATCGCGGTGACATTCGGGTACGACGGCACGCCGGCGACCTCGTCGGTCTTGGGGTTGACTGCGACGAGCCGTCCGGCGAACGCGCCTTTCACCAGGTTGACCAGCACCGCGTGGCCGACCGATGTCTCGCCGCGGCTGGCTCCGACGACGGCCACCGTGGCCGGGTTGAGCAGCCGTTGCACGGAGCGGGCCTCGGCACGGTGCTCCCTGGCGTAGGTCACGGCCAGCGAGTCCTCGGTCGGCTCGAGTCCGAAGACGAGCCGGACGACGCCGTCCTCCCACTCGTGGTCCACCACGTATCCCGCATCCTCGAACACGCGCAACATCTTGCGGTTGCTCGGCAGCACGTCTGCCACGAACCTGGCGATGCCGTTCTCGCGCGCGGCGGCCGCGATGTGCTCGAGGAACACCGAGCCCAGCCCTCGCCCCTGCTGCGAGTCCTCGATGTTGAAGGCGACCTCGGCGTCGGTGGCGTCGATACGCTCGTAGCGCACCACCCCGATCATCTCCTCGCCCACGGTGGCGACCAGCGCTGCCCGGTCGGCGTGGTCGACCACGGTGAATCGGTCCACGTCCTTGTCGGAGAGCTCGCGGTAGAGGGAGAAGAAGCGGAAGTAGATCGTCTCGTCGGACAGCCGGGAGTGGAAGCGGCGCAGCAGCTCCGCGTCGTCGGCCCTGATCGGGCGGATGTGCGCAGTGCCCCCGTCGCGGAGCACCACGTCGGCCTCCCAGTGCGCGGGGTAACGCTCGGCGCCGCGATCCACCCGGCCGAGACTATCGCCGCGACGATGCGGGGGAGCTCTCCACGCTGAGCAGTTTCGTGGATGCGAGCAAGGGCAGGGTGTGACCGATCTCAATCGCCTGTGGTTCCGTCGAGCATCTCGCGGATGATGTCGAGGTGCCCGTTGTGCCGGGCGTTCTCCTCGACCAGGTGGTGCAGGATCCAGCGAAAAGTCGGCTTCTCGCCCGTGGACACCGGCTTGGCGGCGCGCAGGTCCAGGTCCAGGTCGGCGAACAGCTCGTCGTACCGGGCGATCTGCTCGCGCCAGCCGGCGATCACCTCGGCCAGCGGGACCCCGAGGGCATAGCTCATCTCCTTGGTCGGCGCGTCTTCCGGCCACGGGTAGACCTCCTCGCGGCCGAGCATGTCTCCCTCGATCCAGGAGTACTCCACCCATCTGAGGTGGTTGACGATGCCCACCACCGTCATCAGCGGAGACGTCGGGAGCAGGGCCCGCCTGGCCTGCTCGTCGCTGAGCCCTTCGCACTTCCACATCGCCGTGTCACGCGTGTAGACGAGCATCTGCAGGAGGGTCGCCCGGTCATCCCAGGCGGTGGGCAGGTCGGTGCGCTTCGATGCGGTCATGCCGACCGATCCTGCCGCTCCCGGCCTTGCGGGGCGAGCGACTTCCCAGCCGGTAGCGTTCCCTCCCGTGCTGACCGTCCTGCCCGAGGTCGCCGAGGCGCTCGCCGCGGGTGCCCCCGTCGTCGCGCTCGAGTCGACCATCGTCAGCCACGGTCTGCCTCGGCCTGACAACCTGCGCATCGCGCGCGAGATCGAGGAAGCGGTACGGCGGGGCGGCGCGGTCCCGGCGACGATCGCCGTCGTCGAGGGCCGACCGTGCATCGGTCTGGACGACAACGGTCTGCAGCACATCGCCGCCAGCGACGACGTCCTGAAGGTCAGCAGCCGCGACCTCGCCGCTGTTGTCGCACGCGGCGGCTCGGGCGCCACCACGGTCGCCGCGACCTCCCACCTGGCGGCCCTGGCCGGGATCACCCTGTTCGCGACAGGCGGCCTCGGCGGGGTCCACCGTGACGCTCGCAGCAGCTGGGACGAATCTGCCGACCTGCAGGCGCTGGCCACCACGGGCATCGCCGTGGTCTGTGCCGGCGTGAAGTCGATCCTGGACGTCGGCGCGACCCTCGAACGTCTCGAGACGCTGGGCGTCGCCGTCCTGGGATACGGCACCAGGGCCTTTCCCGGCTTCTACCTCAGCGACTCGGGCCACCTGCTCGACTGGCAGGTCGACAGCCCGGCCGAGGTCGCCGCCGTGCTGCGGTCGCGTGCGTCGGTCGGGACCGATGGCCGGGGTGTCGTCGTCGCGAACCCGCTCCCGTCGGACGAGCAGATCGACCCGGCCTGGCACGACCGGTTGTTGCGCAGCGGGCTCGCCGCCGCCGCCGGCGCCGGGGTGCACGGCAAGGAGGTCACACCGTTCCTCCTCGACCACTTCCACCGGGAGAGCGGTGGTGCCACCCTGCGCGCGAACGTGAGCATCGTGCTGCGCAACGCCGAGCTGGCCGGCCGCATCGCCGCCGCCGCGATCAACGCATGACGGTGCCGCGCGGGACCGAGACCCTCGAGGTCGTCGTGGTCGGCGACCTCATGGTTGACGTGATGACGGTGATGTCCGGCCCACTCGCCCGCGGCAGCGACACCCCCGCGAGCGTCACCACGACAGGTGGCGGCTCGGCGGCCAACGTCGCGGCCTGGCTCGCCGCCGAGGGCGTCCGCACGACGTACGTCGGTCGGGTCGGCACCGACGCGCTGGGACCCCAGGCGGTGGCCGCACTCGGCTCCGCCGGGGTCGACGTCCGCGTCACGACCGACCCGGAGCGGCCGACCGGGACCTGTGTCGTGCTCGTCGAGCCCGGAGGCGAGCGGTCGATGCTGCCCGACCCCGGTGCGAACGCCGCCCTGGACCCGGCCGACCTGCCGCACGAGGTGTACCGACCCGGGCGACACCTGCACCTCAGCGGCTACAGCCTGCTGCACGAAGGCTCGCGGCAGGCGGCCACGACTGCGCTTGCGCTGGCCGCATCGGCCGACATGACGGTGTCCGTCGATCCGTCGTCGGCAGCACTGCTGGAGCAGGTGTCGGCGCGCAGCTTCCTCACCTGGACGCGGGGCATCGACCTGCTGCTTGCCAACGAGGAGGAGGCCGAGCTGCTCGGCGGCAGCCGTGACCCCCGGCAGGCGGCGGCGGCACTCGGCGAGCACTACCGGGAGGTGGTCGTCAAGCTCGGCCCGGACGGTGCGCTCTGGCAGCAGGGCTTCATCACCGCGTCGGCCCCGGCCGAGCGGAGCGGCGACGTCCTCGACACGACCGGCGCGGGTGACGCCTTCGCCGCCGGCTTCCTCGCGTTCTGGCTGCTCCACCCGGAGCCGGAGACCGCGCTGGCCGCCGGAAACCGGCTCGCCGCCAGGGTGATCGGCAAGGTCGGCGGCCGGCCGTGACCGAGAGATGCCGGTGAGCAGCCAGCGCGCCACCGCTGCGCTGGACGCGAGCGGCATCGCCTACCGCATCGTCCGGCACGGCCCGGTCAGCAGCCTCGCCGAGGCAGCCGAGGCGCGAGGCGTCGAGCCGCGCGACGTGGTCAAGACGATCGTCGTACGCCGGGGAGAGGGCGACTTCCTGTTCGTGCTGGTCCCCGGCGACCGGACCATCGCCTGGCCCAAGCTGCGCTCGTTGCTCGGCGTCAGCCGGCTCTCGATGCCCGACGCGACGACCGCCAGGGATGCGACCGGTTTACGAGCGGGGCACCATCACGCCGTTCGGGGCGACGACCGCATGGCCGGTCGTCGCCGACGAGCGCATCGTCGGCCGCCAGGTGAGCGTGGGCGGCGGAGACCACGGGGTGGCGGTCGCGGTCAGCGGTGACGACGTGATCAGGGCGCTCGGCGCCACCCTCGCCGACGTCACCGACCCGGAGCAGGTGGGCTGAGGCGGCACCGGTCGCGGGCGGTCGGACCGTTGACCGTGACAGAGGTGCGGTGCGAGGGTCGAACGCATGGCATCGACCGCACCCGCCTCGGCGACCGAGACCTTCCGCGCCGCACGCGACCTGCTGCTGCGCCACCGCGAGGACTACGCGTCCGCCGTCGCGGAGTTCCGGTGGCCGCAGCTCGAGACCTTCAACTTCGGCTTCGACTGGTTCGACGTGATCGCGGCCGAGCAGCCCGAGACGGCGGCCCTCTGGATCGTCCATGCGGACGAGTCCGAGGAGCGGCTCACCTACCGGGACCTGTCGGTGCGGTCCGCGCAGGTCGCCGCCTGGCTCCGCGACATCGGCGTGGACCGCGGCGACCGCGTGCTGATGGTGCTCGGCAACGTCGCACCGCTGTGGGAGATTATGCTCGCGGCCATCAAGCTGGGCGCGGTCGTGATCCCGGCGACGACGCTGCTCGGTCCGCGTGACCTGGCTGACCGGGTCGAGCGCGGGAAGGTCAAGCACATCGTCACGTCGTCG
>JAVEDG010000128.1 GCA_030841245.1 Actinomycetota bacterium | reverse complement strand
CTGGCTGTCGGCGACCAGGGCGGCGATCGGCGGGTGTGGCTGCGAGACCGGCTGCCCGTCGTGCGTGCAGTCCCCGAAATGCGGCAACGGCAACGAGCCGCTCGACAAGGCGGGGGCAGTCAGGTTGCTCGACGTCGTGCTGTCCGGTTCGTCGCGGGCGGCGGTCCCGACGGTGAGGCCCGGCTCGCCATCCGACTCACGCCGAGGTGGTTGAGGGCTCCCGGCAGGGGGCAGGAGAGCCCCGGGAAAGGAGTTCGCCATGTTTCTGATCGGCCTGTTGTTCATCATCGCCGCCGCCGCGGTGACCGTCGGAGCGGTGTACGACGGGAGCGACCCGGCGTCCGTCGAGATCCTCGGCCGCCACTGGGACACGACGATCGCCGGGGTGTTCTTCGTCGGCGCGCTCGCCATGCTGGTGTTCCTCGTCGGCGTCTGGATTCTGATGTCCTCAGCGGGTCGAGCCCGCCGCAAGCGCGCCGAGCGCAAGGAGGCCCGCCTGCGTCACCGCGACTCGGTCGAGCGGCTCGAGCAGGAGCGGGCACAGCTGCGCGCCGAGAACGAGCGGCTCGCCGGCCAGCTCGGCGACGACACCTCCACCCCATCGGGGGCGGGTCGCGACGGCACCGGCGCAGCCCCGGCGGCCGGATCGCACGCGGCGGACACGACGCATGACACAGGGCCGACGCACGACACGTCGGCGACCCACGACACCACGGCGACCCACCCGGCGTCGGACAGCTCCGAATCGACCGGATACGAGCGGAGCGGTCAGCGCAGGGTCTGACACTCACTGCGGACCGGCCCGGGCGCTGGCCCGGGCCGGTGGCATGTCCAGGCCCCAGGCCGACCAGCCCGGCTCCACTGCGGCGACCACCAGCACCGTTCCGGCGGCGACCTGGCACGAGTCCAACCTGGCGCCGGATTCCGCCGCCACGCGAGCTGCCGCGGCGCAGGGTTGCGGATCGCCGCGCACCAGCAGTTCTGCGCCCGCCAACGCGGCCAGGTCGGCGGCGCCATCGGCCCGGTGCCGTGCCACCACCGCGCTCCCGACTGCGAGTGCCGTCGTGGTCGCGGCGACAACGACCGCGACGATCGTCATCATCCAGATGCTGCCGCTCCCGGCTTCAGCGCTGCCGGGCCCAGAACCGGCACAGCGCTGGTCGGGTACCGGGCGGTCCGCGGTCACGGCTCTTCCAGCGCGGCCACTGCCCGACCGTCGAGCGGGACACCGGGTCCGGCGTCGCCCAACGGTCCCGGCAGCCGCGCGGTGGCTCGCACCAGGACCACGACCTCCGGGACGTCGCCCGGTGTGCGGGTCAGCTGGATCTGGGCGTGCGGCGGGGCAGCCGCCAGGGCGGCCGCGCGCACCAGCCGGTCGGGCTCGCCGCGCGCCGCGGCCCGGGCGGCGACCCGGGCCGCGTCGACACAGCGCAGCTCCGTCACGACGGACTCGACCGCCCACAGCGCGAGCACCAGGACCACCACGAGGGCGGGCAGCAGCACGGCCGTCTCGGCGGTGACGCTGCCGCGGTCCTGTCCTCTCATCGGGGCGCCCGTCGACTAGAAGCTGAGCGTCAGCGCGCGCTTGATCAGCTCGGTCAGCAGCTCGCGGATCGAGTCGCTGGTCAGCAGCTTGAAGAGCAGGCCTCCGAAACCGCAGGCCGCGACGGTGCCGACGGCGTACTCGGCCGTCGCCATTCCCGCCTCGGACCTGCGCAGTGCGGCGAACCGTGAGCGCATCGACGTCCTCCTCGTGATGGATCGGCAGGTCCGGCCGATCGTCGGGACCCGGCTTGCTGCAGGGACGGGACCAGCCTCGGGGCGGCGAGGCACCCGGTCCGCGGGTCGGGGGCGATCTGTTGACGGTGGCGGACCGTCCTGCGCCTGTGGACGAGCCGGTCAGGACAGACCGGAGAGCACGGTGCTCGCCACTCCGACGACGACCGGCACCACCCCGACGAGCAGGAAGGCGGGCAGGAAGCAGAGCATCAGCGGTCCGACGGCGGCGACGCCCGCGCGGCGTGCGGCCGCCTCTGCCGCCCAGCGGGTGCGCCGGCGCTGCTCGTCGCCCGCCGCCGCAACCGTGTCGGCCAGCGCCGCTCCCGTCGTGGCGGCGCGGGCGAACGCCCGGGCGACCGCACCGAGATCCGGCTGCACCCGCCCCCAGACCTCGACCGGGTCCGCCCCGAGCCGCAACGCCCCGGCGACCGGCCCCAACACCTCGGCCACCGGGCCGCCGATCTCACCGGCGACGCTGGACACCGCGTCGGCGGGCGAGGCGCCGGCATCGAGGCAGGCAGCGAGCAGATCGGTGGCTCTGGGCAGCTGTGCGAGCAGCTGTTGCCGTGCCCGGAGCCGGTCGCGGTCCTGCGCCCGACCACCGAGCACCAGCAGGCCGGTCGCCGCCGCCGCGGCCCAGCTCAGGGCCGAGGGCAGCAGAACCGCGGCCAGCAGTCCGAGGACGAGACCGGCCCAGGCCAGCGGACGGCCACGCCCTGCCACCACGGGCGGCCACGGCACCGACTGCGGCAGCCGATCGCTGCGCCGAGGACCGGTCGAGCGGTCGACTGCCGCGAGGTCACGCAACCGGCGGACCACGGCGGGCCGGACAGAGGTGACTGAAAGCCACGCCGAGCCTGCCGCGATGCCGCAGCACCAGGCGCCGGTCACGGCGGCTCGGCACGAACCGCGATGGCCCGCATCCACATCAGGCCCAGCCCCGAGAGCCCGGCGCCGAGGGCGAGGCAGGCATTGCCCAGCGTGGAGCCGAGCAGCACGGCGACCGGACGACCCCCCAGGCCCTGGCCGAGCAGCACGCCGAAGGCCGGCAGGAGTGCAAGCAGCAGAGCGGTTGCCCGCGGCGATGCCAGCTGAGCGGCCACCTCGCGGCGCAGCTGCTGCTGCTCGCGCAACGCCTCGGCCAACCGGCTCACGGGAACAGCGAGCCCGCTGCCGGTCCGTTCGCTGAGCCGCAGCACGAGCAGGACGTCGGACAGCGGCTCGGCACCCGGGAGACCGGCAACGTCACGGAGCGCCGCAACGGCTCCGTCCGGGCCGGCCGCGGCGACGGGTCCAGCCCCGTGGAGACCGCGCGAGCAGGCGACCAGTCCCTCGCCCGGAGATGCGCCACTGCGCAGCTCGGCGGCAAGTCCCTGGCAGAGCTCCACGACCATCTCGCGTCGGGCCGACACTTCGCGGGCCTGCCTGCGCTTGAGCCAGGACGCGACCACCGCTGAGGTGACAGCAGCCGCGACGACAGTGACGAGCGGAGGCGAACCCGCGAACGCCGAGCCGAACGCGGCCACGACTCCCGTCAGCAGCGCAGGTCCGGCCGGGCGCGAACCGCGGCGCAGGCGAGCCGGGCGAACGAGCCTCGCCAGCCGCATGGGACCCGAGCCGGCAAGCACGAGCCGAGCGGCGCACACGCACGACGCGGCGCCCAGCGCCTCCACCCGCAGCGTCACGCCGGCCCCGCGATGAGAGCCGCCAGTCGCGCCGCGCCGGGACCTTCCTGGACGTGACCGCCGCGGCCGGTCGACAGGGCGGGCAGGACCCGCACCGTCGTGTCCACGTCCCGTTCCACCACACCCACCTCGGACACGGCGCGCTGCCCGTCGCGACCACGTGCGAGATGGACCACGACCTGCACCCCCGCGGCAAGCTGGCTGTGCAGCGCCGCCCGGCCGAGCCCGGCTGCCACGGCGAGCGCCTCCAGCCGCGACGGCAGCGACGCGGACGCGTTGGCGTGCACGGTCCCGCAGCCGCCGTCGTGCCCGGTGTTCAGCGCGGCCAGCAGGTCCACGACCTCCGGCCCCCGGACCTCGCCCACGACCAGCCGGTCCGGTCGCATCCGCAGCGCCTGCCGGACCAGGTCGCGCAGCTCGACCGCGCCCGCACCTTCCACGTTGGGCGGCCTGGCCTCGAGGCGTACGACGTGCGGGTGCTCGGGCCGCAGCTCGCCGGAGTCCTCCACCAGCACGATCCGCTCCTTGGCGTCGACCTCGCCGAGCAGGGTCGACAACACCGTCGTCTTGCCGGTGCCGGTCCCGCCCGTGACGAGGAAGGCCAGCCGGGAGCGGACGACCTCGCGAAGAACCTCGGCCATCTCAGCGGCCAGCGACCCGGCGGCCACGAGCTCGACGATGCTGAAGGCGCGACGGCGCGGTATGCGCAAGGACAGCAACGGCCCGCGGGGCGAGACCGGCGGCAGCACCGCGTGCAGCCGGACGCCGGCGCTCAGCCGGGCGTCGACGGTGGGCGACGCGGTGTCGAGCCGCCGCCCGGCGGTCGCGGCCAGTCGCTGCGCCAGCCGGCGTACCGCAGCCGCGTCCGGGAAGGCGACGGCGGCCCGGACCAGGCCGTCACCGCGGTCGAGCCAGACCTCGTCGGGCGCGTTGACCAGGACGTCGGTGACAGAGGGGTCGCGCAGCAGCGGCTCGAGGACACCGGCCCCGGCCAGGTCTTCGCGGACGGCACCGAGCAGCACCAGGACGCCTCGGTCGTCGAGGACCACCCCCTCGGACCGCACCTCTGCGGCGACCCGGGCTGCCGTCGGCGTGGCTCCCTGGTCGAGCAGCCGCCGGCGTACCCGGTCGACCAGGCCCGCGTCGACGGTCATGCCGCAGCCGCGCCCGGCCCGACCAGCTCGTCGAGCACCTGCCGGCACAGCCGCGCCAGCGGCCCACGGCCGCCACGGGACGGGGGGACCCCACGCTCGAGGGCCTGCTCGAGGCCCGGCTCCGCGCGCAGCCAGCCGGCCAGCAGCAGCGCGAGGGAGTCGGCGACCAGTGCCGCCGTGAGACCGCCGGGGGCGGGGCCGCGGACCACCACGCGAACCTCGTCGGTGAGCCGGCCCAGACCCGCCGCGACCCGGGCGGCGGCGGCAACGGCGCGCAGCTCGGCCGGAACCACAAGCAGGGTCAGAGCCGCGGCCGCCAACGCGACCTCCGCTGCCGGGTCGATGCGGCGGGGTAGGTCGACCACCACGAGGTCACTTGTCCGGCCGGCCGCCGCCAGCACCGAACGCATCGCGGGCGCGGGGATCGACAGCGCCTCGCCCCGGTCCCACGACAGCACCCGCAGGTCCCCCACGTCGAGCAACGAGTCACGCAGGTCGCGACCGTTGACCCGACCCTCGCTCGAGACGAGGTCGGGCCAGCGCAGACCGCGGGTGTCCTCTCCGCCGACCAGGAGGTCGATGCCACCGCCCAGCGGATCGCCGTCGACGAGCATCGTCTGCAGCCCTGACCGCGCGCCGGTCAGCGCCAGTGCCGTAGCCAGGGTCGAGGCCCCGGCTCCGCCGCGTCCGCCGACGACGCCGACCGTCGTGCTCGCAGTCACCGCGCGGTCCGCGCTCTCGCCGAGCTTGTTGACCAGCATCGACTGCGCGTCGGGCAGCAGCATCACGGTCTCGGCACCCGCGTCGACCGCGCAGCTCCAGATGTCGGCGTCGTCGAGGTCGCGCCCCACGAGCACGACATCGGGTCGTCGCGGCAGCCCACGACGGGCCGCTGCCTCGGCCAGGTCGGCTCCGAGGACCACCAGCGCCGCGCCGGACCAGTGCGGCCGGGCGGCCGCCACGTCGGCGGCCACGTCCGGGTCCACCCCGGCCGCGGCGGCCAGCCGGAGCAGCTCGTCGAGCAACGTCGGGTCAGCGGTGACGAGCAACGGGCGACCGGGCACGGGGCTGGACCTCCACCGGGGACGGCGAGCGGGACCACCAGCCTGGTGGGACGAGCAGCGACGTGACGGACCCCCGCGAGCACCTGTGGAGGACGGTCGGGTACGTCCCCGCCTGTGGATGCGAGCCAGCCGCCGGAGGTCACCCGAGGCGAACCGGCTCCGGACGTGCGACGGCCCCCGCCGGGGGGGAGAGCGGGGGCCGTCGGATGGTCCGGCTCGGGGGGGATGAGTCGGGCCACCCAGGGAGACGCACTGCGCCTCGCGGTCCCAGGATGTACCCGTCGGGCCTGAGAGGCAAACTCCCCCGCGGCCCCGGCGAGCCGTTTGTGGCCCCTCCCTATGCTTTCCAGGTGTGAGCCAGCCCCTGCCCGCACGACCAGCCGCCTTCTTCGACCTGGACAAGACGATCATCGCCAAGTCCAGCACGCTGGCCTTCAGCCGATCCTTCTACCAGGGCGGGCTGATCAACCGCCGGGCGGTCATGCGCAGTGCCTACGCGCAGTTCGTCTACCTGCTCGGCGGCGCCGACCACGACCAGATGGAGCGGATGCGGCAGTACATCTCCGCGATGTGCACGGGCTGGGACGTCCAGCAGGTGCGCGACATCGTCGCCGAGACGCTGCACGACCTCATCGACCCGATCATCTACGACGAGGCGGCCACGCTGATCGAGGAGCACCACGCCGCCGGGCGTGACGTGGTGATCGTCAGCTCATCCGGCGCCGAGGTCGTCGAGCCGATCGGCGAGATGCTCGGCGCCGACCGGGTCATCGCCACCCGGATGATCGTCGAGGGCGGCAGCTACACCGGTGAGATCGACTTCTACGCGTACGCCGAGAACAAGGCCGTCGCGATGCGCGACCTGGCCGCGGTCGAGGGATACGACCTGTCGCGCAGCTATGCCTACAGCGACTCGGTGACCGACCTGCCGATGCTCGAGTCGGTCGGACATCCCCATGCCGTCAACCCGGACCGCGCACTGCGGCGTGAGGCGGCACGGCGGGACTGGCCGGTGCTGGTGTTCACCCGTCCGGTCCGGCTGCGCGAGCGGCTCGGTGTCGGGCTGCCGCCGCGGCCAGCGCTCGCCGCCGCGATCGGTGCCGGCGCTGCAACGGCCGGACTGGTGTGGCTGATGTCCCGTCGCCGACAGGGCGCCGCGAGCCGCTCGCGCGGCGTCGTCGCTGGTCGGGCCGGGATGCACGCCGTACGCCGGGCCGTGGCCCGCTGAGCCGTCGTGACGCGACCGGCGACCGACGGGCCGGAGGTCCGCAGGTAAAGAACCTGCGCGAGGGGTTACGCGCAGGCCTCCGCATGCACTACACAACAGGTAAGGCCCGCGCGACCCTGGGCTCGGCGCCATCCGGCGACTGGTCCGACGGCCTCACGGACCGAGCACGGCAGCCGGGCACCCACGCGGCGACCTGCCCATGTACGGGCCGTTGAGACAGGCTGGACCTGTTCCGACGACGCAACGGTGCACGCCTGGTAACCCGGGTCTGACGTGCTCGAGCGGCGCTCCGCCTCGGCGGGGCGCCGCTCGCCTGTCCGCGGTGACCCGACGGGCTCGACGGTCGCGTCACCCGCGCAGCACGGACTCGCAGACCGCGACGCCTTCGCGGGCACCCAGCACCAGCGCCGCTGCGCAGTGCCGCACCCAGCGCGCGACCCCGTCCGGGCCGCCGGCGGCATAGCCGGCCAGCGCCTCGGCGTACTCCTCGCGCAGCTCGACGTGGCCCACCTCCGGCACGGACACGGCGCCCGGGTCGAGGCCGCGCGTGACGACCACCAGCCGCGCCGCGGCCCGGGCGACCACGCCGCCGGCGGTCGAGAAGGCCGCCGTGGCGAGCAGCTCGCCGTGCACGAC
>JAVEDG010000115.1 GCA_030841245.1 Actinomycetota bacterium | reverse complement strand
GGCCTTCATCGCCGACATGGCTGCCTCGAGCGCCAACGCCGCGGTCGTCGAGGCGATCGTCTCGCTGAGCAGCGCGCTGGGCATCACCGTCATCGCGGAAGGCATCGAGGAACCGTCCCAGCAGGCGCACCTCGTGTCGCTCGGCTGCCACTACGGCCAGGGCTATCTGCTCGGGCGGCCGGGTCGCCTCGACCTCACCACGCTCGCCGCGACTCCCTGACCCGGCTCAGGACTCGGGTACGACGTCGCCGGCGGACTTGTCGTCGCGCAGGCCACGCCAGACCGGGTGCCGCAGCCGGCCGTCGCGCGTCCACTCGCCGAACCGCACCTCGCCGACGAGGGACGGTCGCACCCAGTGGGCGTCCTTGGCGTGGGCCCGCGGCACCTCGTCGGCGAACGGCGACGTCTTGCGCTCCAGCGGCCGCAGCCGTGCCTGCAGGTCGGTGAGGACGGCCACGGTGAAGCCGGTGCCGACGTGCCCGGCGTACACGAGCCGGCCGGCCTCGTCGTGCACACCCACGAGCAGCGACCCGATCCGACCGGCGCGGTTGCCCTCGCCCGGCCGCCAGCCACAGACGACGACCTCCTGCATCCGAGTGTGCTTCGCCTTGAGCCAGTCCCGCGACCGGCGACCCGGCACATAGCCCGAGTCCCGCCGCTTGGCCAGCACGCCCTCCAGGCCACGTTCGCGCGAGACCTGCATCGCCGCCTCGGCGTCGCCCCCGAACGCCGGCGGGGTCGCCCACCGCTCGCCGTCGAGCTCCAGCGCCTGGACGGCGGCGCGCCGGTCGTCGTACGGCTCCCGCAGCAACGACGTGCCGTCGACGTGCAGCAGGTCGAAGACCAGCAGGCTGACCGGGGTCCGCTCGAGCAACGCCGGGCTGGGGTGCTGCACGTGCATGCGCGCCTGCAACTCGCCGAAGCTGGGCCGACCGGTCGGGTCGAAGGCGACGATCTCGCCGTCCAGCACCACGCTGTGCGGGCCGACGGCGTCTGCGAGCCCCGCGAGCTCCGGGTACGTCGGGGAGACGTCGCGGTCGTTGCGGGTCATCAGCCGCACCGCGCCGTCCTCGGCGTAGGTCACGGCCCGGACCCCGTCCCACTTCATCTCGAACGCCCACCGGTGCTCCTCGGCGGCGTCCGGCAGCGTCCCGGCCGTGGCCAGCATCGGCCGGATCAGCCGCGGCAGGCGCCCACGTGGTGCGTCCTCCGCTAGCGGCATCGACGAGTTGCTCCCTCCTGCTCAACTCTGGGCGACTGTGTCATCTGGACTGCATCGTGGGTCCGCGCGGCGCGACGGAGGGCGGCCCGAGCCGGCGCAGCGCGCCGAGCGCGACCTCGCGATCCGTCGTGACCCAGAACCCCGGCAGCGACGAACGCAGGAACCCGCCGTATCTCGCGGTGGCCAGCCTCGAGTCGAGCACCGCGACCACACCGCGGTCCGACGCGGTCCGGATCAGCCGCCCCGACCCCTGGGCGAGGCGCAGCGCGGCGTGCACCGCGGACACGGACATGAAGCCGTTGCCGCCCGCATCGGCGACCGCCTGCGCCCGGGCAGACATCAGCGGGTCGTCCGGACGGGGGAACGGGATCCGGTCGATCACCACCAGCCGGCAGGTGTCGCCGGGTACGTCCACTCCCTGCCAGAGCGAGAGTGTCCCGAACAGGCAGGTGGCCGGGTCGGCCCGGAAGGCCCGCACCAGCGCGTCGGTCCGGTCCTCGCCCTGGCAGAGGATCGGGACATCGAGGCGGCCGCGCAGCTCGAGCGCCGCCGTCTCGGCGGCACGGCGGGACGAGAACAGCCCGAGCGTGCGTCCACCGGCCGCCTCGACCAGCCGGGCCAGCTCGTCCAGCGCCGCGGGTGCGGTACCGTCCCGGCCGGGCGGCGGCAGTCGCCGGGCGATGTAGAGGATGCCCTGCTTCGGGTAGTCGAACGGCGAGCCCACGTCCAGACCGGTCCACTGCGGGGCGTCGTCCCCGGTGAGCCCGACCTCGCGGGCAACGGCGTCGAAGCTGCCACCGAGCTCGAGGGTCGCTGAGGTCAGCACGACGGCCCGGTTCCCGAACAGCGACTCGCGCAGCAGGCCGCTCACGTGCAGTGGTGCGACGTTCAGCACCGGCCCGCGGCGCTGCTCCTCGCTGAGCCAGGTCACGTCGTACGGCGAGTGGCCGGCGATCCGTGCCGCCGTGTCGTGAACGTCCCCGACGGCAGCCTGCGCGACCTTGCGCGCACCCTCGTCGGCACCCGAGACGCGCGCCAGGTCGGACCCGACCTCGCGAGCGGCGTCGCGGACGGCGTTCACGGCCACGGACAGGTCCTCGGGCAGGTCCACGATGCGCCCCTCGGCGAGACCACCGAGCACGCCCTCGAGCGTCTCGGCGGAGTCGAGCAGGTCCTGGACCTCGACCAGGCGCCGGCCCAGCCGGGCGGCGCGCTGGACCATCACCGGGGTCAGCTCGTCGGTGGCGACCCCGGTCACCCGGTCGACGAGCTCGTGGGCCTCGTCCACGACGACCACGTCGTGCTCGGGCAGGACGATGAAGTTCTCGAGGGCGTCGATGGCAAGCAACGCGTGGTTCGTGACGACGATCTCCGCCTGCCCGGCGCGCTCACGGGCCAGCTCGGCCGAGCACTCGCCGCCGAACGGGCACCGCTGCGCGCCCAGGCACTCGCGAGCGGTGACGCTCACCTGGCGCCAGGCCCGGTCCGGCACACCGGGGTCCAGCTCGTCGCGGTCCCCCGTCCCGGTCTCCTGGGCCCAGGCCCGCAGCCGGGCCACGTCGCGACCCAGCGCGGTCGTCGGAGAGGGGTCGAAGAGCGCCTCCTCGGGCTCGTCCGGCATCCCGCCGTACACCTTGTTCTTGCACAGGTAGTTGGAGCGGCCCTTGAGGATCGCGTACGACGGGCGCCGGCCCAGGACCGGCTCGACGGCGTCGATCAGCGCCGGCAGGTCGCGGTCGACCACCTGGTTCTGCAACGCGATGGTCGCGGTGGCCACCACCACCCGCTCGTCGTGCAGCAGTGCCGGGACGAGGTAGCCCAGCGACTTGCCGGTGCCGGTGCCGGCCTGGACCAGCAGGTGCGTGCCCTCCCGCATCGCCGTCGCGACGGCATCGGCCATCTCGACCTGTCCCGGGCGGTGCACGCCGCCGATCGCCGCCACCGCGGCGTCGAGCAGCTCCGCGACCTCGGGGCTGGTGCCCCCTTCGCCGCCGGTGGGGGCGGCGGGCGCTTCACGGGTCATCCGGCCCTGCTCCTGGTCGGTCTCCGGCGCGCCCATGTGCGTCGAGGGTAGTGCCGAGGCGGCCCGGCTCAGGTCCACGAAGCACAACCCACGCAGCTCCCGGTCCCTGACGACCCCGTCCACCGTCGCGTCCGCGCGGGTTCAGGCTCGCGGCCACGCCGGTTTAGGCTCGCGCCATGGCCCTCCCCCCGCTGATCCCCCGGTCGGTGCTGTTCGGCAACCCGGACCGGATGGCACCGTCGCTGTCACCCGACGGCACCCGGCTGGGCTTCGTCGCGCCTGACGAGGGCGTGCTCAACGTCTGGGTAGGCCCCGCCGACGACCCGGCGGCCGCCGCACCGGTGACGCACGACCGGGACCGCGGCATCCGCGACTACCTGTTCTGCCACGACGACCGCCACCTGGTGTACCTGCAGGACACCGGAGGTGACGAGGACTGGCGGCTCTACCTGCTCGACCTCGACACCGGCGAGGCGGCCCTGGTAACGCCGGAGGAGAAGGTGCAGGCCCAGATCCTCGCCCACAACCGCTGGCACCCGACGACGATGCTGGTCGGTCTCAATGCCGACAACCCGCAGCTGCACGACCTCTACCGCCTCGATCTGGCCACCGGTTCACTCACCAAGGCGGAGTCCAACCCGGGCTTCCTCGCCTGGGTGGTCGACACCGAGCTGCACGCCCGCGCTGGCATCACGATGCGACCGGACGGTGGCGCCGTCCTGGTGCGGCGCGTGGAGGGCGGCGATGCCGGCGCCCCCGGTGACGAGCCCACGGAGTGGGAGCCGCTGCTCGAGGTACCACCCGACGACGCGACGACCACCGACGTCGTCGGCATCGACCGCGGCGGCGACACGCTGTGGCTCACCACGTCGATCGAGGCCAACGCCACCGGCCTGGTGCGGCTGGACCTGCGCACCGGAGCGTGGGAGCGGGTGGCCGGCGATGACCGCTACGACATCGCGGGCGTGTGGGTCGAGCCCGAGACGCGCACCCCGCAGGCGGTCGTGTACGACGAGGAGCGCACGCGCATCGAGGCCCTGGACCACTCCCTGGACCCCGACCTCGAGCGGCTGCGGGCACTCGGTGACGGCGAGCTCGGCGTCGACCGCCGGGAGCGGTCGGACACGCGGTGGCTGGTGTCCCTGGCGGTGTCGGACGGGCCGGTCCGCTACTACGTGTACGACCGTCGGAGCCGCAACACGACCTACCTGTTCGCGCACAACGACGCTCTCGACCAGTACCAGCTCGCACCGATGGAGCCGTTCGAGCTCACGGCACGCGACGGGCTGCAGGTCGAGGGCTACCTGACCTTCCCGCCGGGCCTGGACCGTTCGAACCTTCCTGCGGTGCTCAACGTCCACGGCGGCCCGTGGGCTCGCGACCGATGGGGATACAACCCCGACGCGCAGTGGCTGGCGAACCGCGGCTACCTCTGCGTGCAGGTCAACTTCCGCGGCTCGACCGGGTACGGCAAGTCCTTCCTCGGCGCGGGCGACAAGCAGTGGGGCCGCGCGATGCACGACGACCTGGTCGATGCGGTGGAGCATCTCGTGGCTGCCGGGCTGGTCGACCGCGAGCGGGTCGCCGTCATGGGCGGCTCGTACGGCGGGTACGCCGCGCTCGCGGCCGCGGCCTTCACCCCCGACGTGTTCCGTGCCGCGATCGACCTGGTCGGGCCGTCGAACCTGTTGACCCTGCTGGCATCGGTGCCCGACTACTGGGAGCCCATGCGGGCCATGCTCTACCAGCGGGTCGGTCACCTCGAGGACGACAAGGACATGCTCTGGGAGCGTTCGCCGCTCTCCCGCGTGGACGACATCCGGATCCCGCTGCTCGTCGCGCAGGGAGCCAACGACCCGCGGGTCAAGCAGGCCGAGGCGGAGCAGATCGTGGCGGCGCTGAAGGACAAGGGGCTGCCGTACGAGTACCTGCTCTTCCCGGACGAGGGCCACGGGCTGGCCAAGCCGGGCAACCGGGAGATCTTCTACGACGCCGCCGAGCGCTTCCTCGCCGAGCACCTCGGCGGCCGCAGCCAGTAGCCGCTCGGCCGCGATGGCCCTCGTCGAGCACCTCGGGAGGTGCTCGACGCCCTGACCGCGACGTTACGGTCTTCCTGACGTCCGACCCGTCAGGAGGCCGCGATCTCGACGACACCCGACGGCTCGCCCCCGCGTCGCAGCACCTCGCCCCCTGCGTCGTCGGCGAGCAGCGCATCGAGGTCCTCGGCGCCCATCGGCCGGGCGAACAGGAAACCCTGGCCATAGGTGCAGCCGAGGTCACGCAGCAGGTCTCGCTGCTGCTCGGTCTCGATGCCCTCGGCCACCGTCTCCAGCCGCAACGACTCGCCGAGCCGGACGATGGTCGTGACGAGCTCGGCGGAGCCGGGGTCGTCGCCGCCGATGTTCTGCACGAACGAGCGGTCGATCTTGAGGATGTCGACCGGGAAGCGCGACAGGTAGGACAGCGACGAGTACCCGGTCCCGAAGTCGTCCACGGCGACCTTCACCCCGATCGTCTTGAGCCGCCGCAGCAGCTCGACCGAGTCCTCGGTGCGCTCCATGAGGACGCTCTCGGTCATCTCCAGGGTGAGCGCCTGCCCCGGCAGCCCCGACTCGGCGAGCGCGTCGCGCAGCTGGCGCGGCAGGCCGACCTCGAGCTGACGCGCCGACACGTTGACCGCGATCTTGAAGAAGCCGCCGGGCGCGGCGTACCGCTGCCAGCGCGCGCCCTGGGCGCAGCACTCGGTCAACGCCCAGGAGCCGATCTCGTTGACCAGACCGGTCTCCTCGGCCAGCTCGATGAAGTCGCTCGGCTGGATCAGCCCACGCTCGGCGTGGCGCCACCGGACCAGCGCCTCGGCCCCGACGATCCGGCCGCTGGAGAGCTCCACGACCGGCTGGTAGTGCAGCACGAGGTCCCCGTGGACGACCGCCTGGCGCAGGTCGCTCTCGGCGCGGACCCGTGCCAGCAGTGCGTCGTGCATCTGCGCCTCGAACCGCACGAACGACAGGTCGTGGCGGCTCTTGGCCCGGTACATCGCCAGGTCGG
>JAVEDG010000099.1 GCA_030841245.1 Actinomycetota bacterium | reverse complement strand
CCATCGCCTTGTGAAAGCTGCTGCGCATGCAGACGACGTGCTGCTTTCGGTTCACGACGCAGAGCTCCTGGAGTTCCTGCGCACGGCCTCGGAGCGGTGGCGGGCAGGCCCCTACGCCGAGATCGTCGGCCAGGACCGAGTGGTGCCCTACCTGTTCCCCACGCCTGCGATGACGGGCGGGCTGCCGGCGCGACCGGCCCTGTCGGTGCATGCGGACGCAGGACGGTTCGCCTACGACACGATGACCCTGGTCGGGCCGGGGACATGGCCGGCCGCGCGGGCTGCCGTCGATGTGGCGCTGACGGCTGCCGACCTGGTCGCGGACGGTGCCCGCGCGGCGTACGCGCTGGTGCGTCCACCCGGCCACCACGCCACCCGCCGCGGGTTCGGCGGATCCTGCTACCTCAACAACGCGGCCGTCGCTGCGCAGCGGCTACGTGACCGAGGAGCGGCCCGGGTCGCCGTCGTCGACATCGACGCGCACCACGGCAACGGAACCCAGGCGATCTTCTACGACCGGGCCGACGTGACCTACGGCTCGGTGCACGTCGACCCCGGCGCCGGCTGGTTCCCCCACTTCGTCGGCTTCGGCGACGAGACCGGCGCCGGAGCCGGGACGGGCGCGACCTGCAACCGGCCGGTGTCGCCCGGGACCGGTGACGCGGGCTGGCTGGACGCCCTGGACACCGTGCTCGGCCACGCCACGGAGCCGGGACCGGAGGCGCTCGTCGTCTCGCTCGGCGTCGACGCTGCCGGTGGCGACCCGGAGAGTCCGCTCGAGGTCAGCACCGAGGGCTTCGCCGCGGTAGGGGAGCTGCTGGCGGGGCTCGGTCTCCCGACTGTGCTGGTGCACGAGGGCGGCTATGACCTCGACCGGCTGGGCCACGACACAGTTGCCGTGCTGAGCGCCTTCCGCGGTTGAGTAGGCTCGCGCGTAGCGGCAACCGGGTCGAAACGACGATCGTGCGAGGGGCTCCGTCATGACGAAGTACGTCTACGACTTCACCGAGGGCAACAGGGACCTCAAGGACCTGCTCGGTGGCAAGGGCGCGAACCTCTCCGAGATGACCAACCTCGGGCTCCCGGTGCCCCCCGGGTTCGTCATCACGACCGAGGCCTGCAAGGTCTACCTGGAGACCGGTGACGAGCCCAACGAGCTGCGCGAGGAGGTCAGCGCGCACCTCGACGCGCTCGAGCGGGAGATGGGCCGTGCCCTCGGACAGCCCGACGACCCGCTGCTCGTCTCGGTCCGGTCCGGGGCCAAGTTCTCCATGCCGGGGATGATGGAGACCGTCCTCAACATCGGGCTCAACGACGAGTCGGTGCAGGGGCTGGCCAAGCAGGCGGGCAGCGAGCGCTTCGCCTGGGACTCCTACCGCCGGCTGATCCAGATGTTCGGCAAGACCGTGCTCGACATCGACGGGGAGCACTTCGAGGACGCGATCGACGAGGCGAAGAAGCGCAAGGGTTCGACCGATGACTTGGACCTAGACGAGCACGACCTGCGGACCCTGGTGGACACCTTCAAGGGCCTGGTCCGCGAGCACGCGGGTCGCGAGTTCCCCACCGAGCCGCGCGAGCAGATGGACCTCGCGGTGAAGGCGGTCTTCAACTCCTGGAATGCGCCGCGCGCGATCCTGTACCGGCGCCAGGAGCGCATCCCTGCCGACCTCGGCACGGCGGTCAACATCTGCTCGATGGTGTTCGGCAACCTCGGCATGGACTCCGGCACAGGGGTCGCGTTCACCCGTGATCCGGGCTCGGGGCAGCAGGGCATCTACGGGGACTACCTGCAGAACGCGCAGGGCGAGGATGTCGTCGCCGGCATCCGCAACACGCTGCCCCTGCAGGACCTCGAGCGGCTGGACAAGCCGGCCTACGACCAGCTGCTCGAGATCATGGCGACGCTGGAGAACCACTACCGCGACCTGTGCGACATCGAGTTCACCATCGAGCGAAACAAGCTGTGGATGCTGCAGACCAGGGTCGGCAAGCGCACCGCGGGCGCGGCGTTCCGCATCGCCTGCCAGCTGATCGACCAGGGGCTGATCGACCTGGACGAGGCGGTGACCAGGGTCACCGGTGACCAGCTGGCCCAGCTGATGTTCCCACGCTTCGACGACACGGCCGATAAGAAGCAGATCGCCAAGGGCATGAACGCCTCTCCCGGGGCGGCGGTCGGCAAGGCGGTGTTCGACTCCGACCGGGCGGAGGAGATGGCGAGCCGCGGCGAGCACGTCATCCTGGTCCGCCGGGAGACCACCCCGGACGACCTCAACGGCATGATCGCGGCGCAGGGCATCCTGACCAGCCGCGGGGGCAAGACCTCGCACGCGGCGGTCGTCGCCCGTGGCATGGGCAAGACTTGCGTCTGCGGCGCCGAGGAGCTCGAGGTCGACCTCAAGGGGCGCTCGTTCAAGGCGCGCTCGGGGGAGACGGTCAACGAGGGCGACGTCATCTCCATCGACGGCACGTCGGGCGCGGTCTTCCTCGGTGAGGTGCCCGTTACGCCGTCGCCGGTCGTGCAGTACTTCGAGGGCGAGCTCGACCCGGCCGACGAGTCCGACGAGCTGGTGCAAGCCGTGCATCGCCTCATGACACGTGCCGACGAGGCGCGCCGGCTCAAGGTGCGCGCCAACTCCGACAACCCCGAGGACTCGCAGCGGGCCCGTCGCTTCGGCGCACAGGGCATCGGGCTGTGCCGCACCGAGCACATGTTCCTCGGCGACCGGCGCCAGCACGTCGAACGGCTGATCCTCGCCGAGACGGACGACGAGCGGCAGGCCGCGCTCGACACCCTCGAGCCGCTCCAGCGCGAGGACTTCGTCGGCATCTTCGACGCGATGGACGGGCTGCCCGTGACTGTGCGGCTGCTCGACCCGCCGCTGCACGAGTTCCTGCCGGACCTGACCGACCTCTCGGTCAAGGTCGCGCTCGCCGAGGAGCGGGGCGAGGACGCGGCGCGCGAGCACAAGCTGCTCGACGCCGTACGCCGGTTGCACGAGGCCAACCCGATGCTCGGCCTGCGCGGTGTGCGGCTCGGTCTCGTCGTGCCCGGCCTGTTCGGCATGCAGGTGAGGGCCATCGCGGAGGCCGCCGCCCAGCTCAAGGCTGACGGCAAGGACCCGAAGGTCGAGATCATGGTGCCGCTGGTCGGTGCCGTGCAGGAGCTCGAGATGATCCGCGACGAGGCCCGCGAGATCCTCGCCGAGGTGCAGGAACGCACCGGGGCGGACCTCGACGCGCTCGTCGGGACCATGATCGAGGTGCCGCGGGCGGCGCTCACGGCAGGACAGATCGCCGAGGCCGCCGAGTTCTTCTCCTTCGGCACCAACGACCTGACCCAGATGGGCTGGGGCTTCTCCCGCGACGACGTGGAGGCGGCGTTCTTCTCGCGCTACCTGGACCTCGGCATCTTCGGGGTGTCCCCGTTCGAGTCGCTGGACCGCGAGGGCATCGGGCGAATGGTGCGGATCGCGACCGAGGAGGGTCGCAAGACGCGGCCGGGCCTCAAGGTCGGTGTCTGCGGCGAGCACGGCGGGGATCCCGAGTCCGTGCACTTCTTCCACGAGGTCGGGCTCGACTACGTGTCCTGCTCGCCGTTCCGGATCCCGGTCGCCCGCCTCGAAGCCGGACGGGCGGCCCTCGCCGCATCGGAGAGTGACAGCCGGTGACGCTGTCTTGATCGCACTGCGGTGGGCCGTCAAGACAGTGGCGGCGCTGGTCGTCCTCGTCCTGCTCCTGCTGCTCTTCGTGGCCGGACGGGTCTGGTGGGTGGCCCGCCAGGACGACCGGCGCGCCAGCAACGCCATCGTCGTGCTCGGAGCCGCGCAGTTCAACGGCCGACCGTCGTCGGTGTTCACCGCCCGGCTCGTGCACGCGCGGGACCTGTGGAAGGAGCACATCGCCCCTGTGGTGATCACCGTCGGCGGCGGGCAGCCCGGCGACCGGATCACCGAGGCGGACGCCGGCCGAACCTGGCTCACGCAGCACGGGGTGCCGGCGTCGCAGATCGTTGCGGTATCGACCGGCAGCGACACACTGAGCAGCGTGCGGGCGGTCTCCATCAAGATGGCGCAAGAGCACTGGACGACGGCCGTCGTCGTGACCGACCCCTGGCACTCGCTGCGCGCCGGCACCATGGCGGACGACGCCGGCATCGACGCGGTCACCTCGCCGACGCGGCAGGGCCCGGCCGTGCGCACGCGCGGAGTGGAGCTGCGCTACATCGCCCGCGAGACGCTTGCCTTTGTCTACTACAAGCTCTTCCACAAGAGCGCTGACCTGGCCCACCCGCACAATGCCGTCTGACGTCGTGCGCGAGATCAGGGCCGGCGAGTACACGTCGCGAGACCTGGCCCGCTGGGTCGACGAGCCGGTCAAGCGAGCGGGGCGCACGGCGTACGAACGCGACCGGGCCCGCGTGCTGCACTCGGCAGGGCTGCGCCGGCTCGCGGCCACGACCCAGGTCGTGGTCGCCGGCGAGAGTGACTTCCCCAGGACCCGCTTGACCCACTCGCTCGAGTGCGCGCAGGTGGGACGGGGGCTGGGCAAGGCGCTGGGCTGTGACCCGGACCTGGTCGAGACCGCCTGCCTGGCTCACGACCTCGGGCACCCGCCGTTCGGTCACACCGGCGAGTCGGCGCTCGCCGAGATCGCGCAGGAGTGCGGGGGCTTCGAGGGCAACGCGCAGAGCCTGCGGATCCTCACGCGGCTCGAGGCCAAGATGTTCGCCCCGTCGGGGCGCAGCGCCGGGCTCAACCTGACGCGGGCCGCGCTGGACGCGTCGTGCAAGTATCCCTGGCCGCGCGAGGACGGCGAGCGCAAGTACAGCGTGTACGACGACGACCTCGAGGCCTTCACCTGGATGCGCGACGGCGCACCGCCGCGCCGGCCCTGCCTCGAGGCACAGGTGATGGACTGGTCCGACGACGTGGCCTACTCCGTCCACGACGTCGAGGACGCCCTGCACGCCGGCCTGCTCGACCTTCGTCTGCTCGACGACGCCGCCGAACGTCGGGCGCTGACCGAGCTGGCCGCCACCCGCGTGCCCGGTGGCGAGACCGACGAGCTGAGCGCGGCTCTCGACCGGCTCACCGCTCTGCCGCACTGGCCGGCGGCCTACGACGGGTCGCACCGCAGCCTCGCCATGCTGAAGAACGCCACCAGCCAGCTGATCGGCCGGCTGACCGAGGCGGCCGAGCTCGGGACCCGTGCCGTGCACGGTCCCGGGCCCCTGACGAGGTACGACGCGGACCTCGTCGTGCCCCGGGAGGCCCGCACCGAGTGCGAGGTCCTCAAGGCGGTGGCCGCGCGGTACGTCATGGAGGTGCCGGCTGCCTCGCGTCGCTACGCCGAGCAGCGCGAGGTCGTCCACGAGCTGGTCGGCCGGGTCGCTGAGGGTGCGCCGGGCACGCTCCAGCCGCCGGCGCGCGAGGCCTACCTGGAGGCGACCGACGCGGCCGGTCGCCTGCGTGCGGTGATCGACCAGGTCGCCTCGTTGACCGACACATCGGCCCAGGCGCTGCTCTCGACGCTGCGGTCCGGAGGCTGAGG
The DNA here is from genome assembly GCA_030841245.1 of Actinomycetota bacterium. Taxonomy (GTDB): domain Bacteria; phylum Actinomycetota; class Actinomycetes; order JACCUZ01; family JACCUZ01; genus JAVEDG01. Next base: position 779 of record JAVEDG010000099.1, on the reverse strand, counting down.
TCGCCGTCGCGTGACGCGACGAGCCTCGGTTGACAAGTCGTGCGTTGCGCCGTGGGGTGGGGGCCATGAGCCAACGAACAAGTCACGTCGTGGTCGGCGCCAGCCTCGCGGGGGCGAAGGCGGCCGAGGGGATGCGCGACGCCGGTTTCGACGGGCGGATCGTGCTGGTCGGTGACGAGACCGACCTGCCCTACGAGCGACCGCCGTTGTCCAAGGAGATCCTGCTCGGCAAGAAGACGCGGGACACGGCGTACGTGTTCGAGGAGTCCTGGTACGCCGAGCACGACGTCGAGCTGATGCTCGGCACGACGGTGACCGGGGTGCACCGTGCCGACCACCAGATCGAGCTGGTCGGTGGAGAGCGGCTTGCCTACGACGCGCTCCTGCTCGCCACCGGGTCGTCTCCCCGCCGGGTCCAGGTGCCCGGCGCCGATCTCCAGGGCGTGCACTACCTGCGCCGCATCGGCGAGTCGGAGGGGTTGCGCGACACCCTGGCGAACGGCGGCCCGGTCGCGATCGTCGGCGCGGGCTGGATCGGTCTCGAAGTGGCCGCGGCGGCACGGCACCACGGCTGCGACGTGACGGTCGTCGAGCCGCAGTCCGTTCCGCTCGCCGGTCCGCTCGGCGAGGAGGTCGGCGGGCACTTCGCCCGGTTGCACCGCGCCCACGGCGTCGACCTGCGGCTCGGGACGGGTGCCACCGGCTTCGAGGGTCAGGACACCGTCACCGGGGTTCGCACGTCTTCCGGCGATCTCGTGGCGGCCGAGACCGTCGTGGTC
>JAVEDG010000098.1 GCA_030841245.1 Actinomycetota bacterium | reverse complement strand
CCGACCTGGTCCGGTGTGAACCCCAGGAGCAGCTTGGTGGCCCGCGGCAGGATCAGGTAGCAGACCGCGGCCCCGACGACGAACAGTGGGATGCCGGTGGCCAGGAAGCCCGCGGTCCAGCGCCGCTCGTTGCGCTTCAGGCCGGGCGTCACGAAGGCCCACACCTCGTAGAGCCAAACCGGGCAGGCGAGGAGGACCCCGACCGCGAGCGCGACCTTGACCTGCAGGTTGAACGGCCCGAGCAGCCCGTTGATGATGAGAGGTCCGCACTTCCCGTTGCCCACGTTGCCGGTCGACGGAAGGTCACAGACCGGCGCTGCGAGGAAGTGCGAGACCTGCGGGTAGAAGATCCAGCCGACGACGATGCCCGGGACCAGGGCGACCACGCTGATCAGGACGCGCCTGCGCAGCTCGCGCAGGTGCTCGATGAGAGGCATGTGCCCCTCGGGATCGCGCGGCGGGCGGGAGCCGCGGCGTCTGGTGCCGGACGTGGTCACCGGGGTCCCCTCAGCAGGGAGTCCGCATCAGGAGGGCGATCGGCGCACCTCAGCGGTCGCGCGGCTCTGCCTCGGGGGCCTTCTGGTGGATCACGGGCTCACCCGTGCCACCGGTGTTCTCGATCGGCCGCGGCTCCGGCTGCGCGGCCGGTGCCGGTGGGGCGGCCTCGCTCGTCTTCTCAGGCGTCTCACCGTCGCGCAGTCCCTTGGTCTCGGCCTTGAAGATCCGCAGCGAGCGGGCCAGGGAGCGGCTCGCGTCGGGCAGCCGCTTGGCGCCGAAGAGCACGACGAGCAGGACCAGGATGACGACCAGCTCCCAGCCTCTCAAGTTGTCCATGCGTGGTCTCCTCGGTCGGTGCGTCGATGGTCGGCCCGTGGCTCATCGTACGACGGGTGGCCGGCGGCGGCGGGTCCTTGGCCGCCGCGAGCGAGAAGCCAGCGGCTCATGCTGCGCCGGGTCGGCCAGCTCCTCGATGGCTGCGGCGACCGCGGCGACCGCGGCGAGCCGGTCGGAGGCGGTGCCCATCTCGGAGATCAGCGCCCGTGCCTTGCGCCAGGTCCGGCGCACCACGAGGAACAGGACGACCAGCGCCCCGAGACCGAGCACGGTCCAGAGCAAGGCCCACAGCACCCGGCGAGCCTAGTGGCAGCCGTCGGCGGGCGACGCACAGGTGGGAGGGCGAGGGTGGGCGTCAGGCCTGGACGCGGGGCGTGATCATCGACGCGAGCAGGTCGACTCTGTCCAGACCCAGCGCGAAGTCGAGCACGTCGTCGTACGTGATGGCCGCGCCGTCGTGCTCCTCGAGCGCTTCGGCCGGGATGACCCACTGCTCGGCGACAACTCCGCCGGACACCAGCAGGGCCACGATCTCCTCGTCGGCAGGCTTGCGGATCTCGTCGCGGCAGGTCGTGCAGCTGAAGGCGTAGAACGACCACTCCGAGCGGGAGCAGACGACCAGGCGCATCTGGCCTGGCTTGAGCTCCACGTCCCCGCAGACCGGGCAGGACGTCTTGATCGTGGTCATGGCCCGCCTCCCTTCCCTGCCGTCCGTCTCCTGGAGCGACACCTGGTTGTTCGGCAGGGCGGCGGGAGCGCTTGAGCAATCCCGTCCGGGTGTACCGGTCGAGCGGTCCGAACGGCCTAGCCCTTCTGGACGGCGTAGGCGGCCAGCGCCGCCCGGGCACGCTCGGAAACCTCGTCGGCGAGCTCGGTCGGTTCAAGGATCCGTAGTGCTCCGGCCAAGCGCAGGGCGAGGCTGCGAAGCCAGCGGCCGTCGGCAGCGCGCAGCTGGACCACCAGCACGTCGTCCGGGCGGACCACCACCTCCTCTACCGGGTAGTAGTCGGCCACCCAGTGGGCTGGCGGGTCCAGCTCGAGGACGACCAGCGTGTCGTCGGCCGACGGCACGAACAAGCCCTCGCTGAGGTCCCTCGTGGCCGCCTGCGGCGGCGGGTCCGCCGCCACCGCCAGCACCTCGATGCGCTCGACCCGGTCCAGGCGGAACAGCCGCACCGCCTCGGCCCGGTGGCACCAGCCTTCGAGGTACCACCGGCCGTCCACCATCGGCACCCGCAGTAGGTCGACGTCGCGCTCGGTGGTCTCGTCCCGGGTCGGGACGAAATAGGTCAGATGCACGCGCCGTCGGGCGGTCAGTGCGTCCCGTGCCGTTGCCAGCACCTCCGCCGAGCCCTCGACGTCGACGGCGACCTGGCTGCTGGCGAGCGCCGCGTCGCCTGCCGCCGCCTCCAGCTTGGTCAGGGTGCGTTCGAGCGCGTCCCGGTCGTGCAGGCCGGGCACCTCCCCGAGCGTGCGGAGGCCGACGATGAGCGCGAGTGCCTCGTCGACGCCGAGCCGCAGCGGCCGGGCGATGGTGTCGGCGTTGGACAAGTAGACGTGACCGTCGTCCCACTCGGCGTCGATCAGGTCGCCCGGCAGGTGCCCCGGCGTGCCGCAGACGAACAGCAGCTCCAGGTCCTTGACCAGGGTGCGCGCCGAGATGCCGAACTCCCGCGCGGCCTCCTCCAGCGGGATGCCTTGGCGCGTCAGCAGGTAGGGCACCATCGCGAGCAGCCGGGACAGCCGCTCGGTCGCGCTGGCGCTCATCGGGGCGCCACCGCGGCGATCCCGGAGGCACCGGCGGCGCTGACCACCGCCTGCAGCCGGCGGACGACCGACTCCCGCAGATCCGCGGGTTCGAGCGCGACTGCGTCGGGGCCGTACCCGGCGACCGACTCGGCCAGCGCCTCCGTGTCGCCGAAGGCCAGCTCGATCTCGTCCCAGCCCTCGTCGCCCGTATGGATCCGGGTGGCCCGACGGCGCAGGCCGACACCGGACGCGGTGCGGACCTTGAGCCGGGCGGACCTGTTGGGCACCTCGTCGGTCTGGGTGGCCACCTCGGCCCGGAAGTCCACGCCGGAGGGGACCTGCACCGAGCCTGGCTCGCCGATGGCTCGGACCCGTCCCATCACGCGGGAGAGCCGGAACACCCTGGTGGCCCGGCGGTCGCGGTCGTGGCCGACGACGTACCACCGCCCGTGCCAGGAGACGATCCCCCACGGCTCGAGGTGTCGCTCGGTGAGCGAGCCGGTGCGACTGGCCCGGTAGGGGAACGTGACCGGTGCCCGGTCCCGTACGGCGGCGTAGAGCGGCTCGAAGGCCGGTTCGCTGGTGCGCACACGCGGCTCGACACCGAGCAGGGACTCCTCGTCGGGTTCCACGCCGGCGGCCTTGAGCTTGAGCAGGGCCCGGGAGGCGGCCCCTGCCAGCGAGGCCTGCTGCCAAACCCGTGAGGCGAGGCCGAGCACGGCGAGCTCGTCCGGCTCGAAGGTCACCTCGGGCAGGGCGTAGGTGCTGCGGTCGACCCGGTAACCCACCTCGTCGTCGAACCACGCGTCGTTGCTGCCGGTCTCGAGCGGGATACCCATCTCGCGGACTTCTTCCTTGTCCCGCTCGAACATCCGCTCGAAGGCCTCGTCGGTGCGGCACTCGGCGTACTGCGGGACGGCGTCGCGGATCGCCTCCTTGGCCAGGAACTGGCGGGTGGCGAGCAGGCAGATCACCAGGTTGAGCAGCCGCTCGGTCTTCTGTGCCGACACGGCTACCGAACCTACCTGTTCCCCACCTGGCGCAGCGCGCCCGTTTCAGCTCAGCGCAGCGCGCCCGTCTCAGCGCACGTCGAGCAGGTCCACCACGAAGATCAACGTCTCTCCGGGCGGGATCGCCGAGCCGGCGCCACGGTCGCCGTAGCCCAGCCGCGGAGGGATCACCAGATGGCGCCTCCCGCCGACCTTCATGCCGACGACGCCCTGGTCCCAGCCGGCGATCACGTTGCCGGCGCCGAGCGGGAACGTGAACGGCTCCCCTCGGTTCCACGACGCGTCGAACTCCTCGCCGGTCGAGAACGCGACGCCGACGTAGTGGACGACCGCCGTCCGGCCCGACGTGGCCTCTGCCCCGTCGCCCTCGGTCAGGTCGGTGACCTGGAGCTCCGTGGGGGGTTCTCCGCCAGGGAAGTCGATCTCGGGCTTCTCGCTCATCTCGTTTCGTCCTTCGGGGGGTGTCGGTGGCGCGGTGTGGAGCTGGGGCAATGCGGTGACTCTTGGACGCTGCCCCTCAGGCGCTGTGGGCGGCCACGATGTCGATCACGAAGACCACGCTCTGCGGCGGGCTGCCCGAGGCGCTCTTGGGGAGCCGGAAGATCACGCGGCTGCCGACCGGGACGCCGACGAGCTGGTCGAAGGGGCTGCCCTGCTGCACGCTGCCCACCGGGGCGCCCTGCGGGGTGCGCTGCCAGGTGGAGTCCAGCGGCTGGCCCTTCCAGCTGAAAGCGACGTACTCCAGCACCACCAGGCTCTGCATCGACACCGGCTTCCCCGTGCCGCGGTCGAGGACCGTCACCGACGGCCTGGTCGGCTCGGGGGTCCCCTTGTCGATCCTGACCCCCGGCGGGCGGCCGAGCGCGCCGGTGACGTGGATGCCGCCGGTGGCGGGGTTCTTGACCGGCTTCGCTGTCGTGACGGCAGCAGCGGGTGGGTACGACGCGATCACGTCGACGACGAAGACCAGGGTGTCGGTCCCCTTGATGCCCGCCTGCGGGTTGCCCTGCGCGCCGTACCCCGAGGCCGGCGGGACGACCATGAGCACCCGGCTGCCGGCGGGCAGCCCGACGAGCGTCTTGTCCCAACCGGGGATGACCTGGCCGACACCGATCGGGAACGACGATGGCACGCCGCGGTCGAAGGAGCTGTCGAAGACCTTGCCGGAGGAGAAGACCTGCCCGAGGTAGTTGGCGACCAGCAGGTCGCCCTTGGCGACCTTCGGACCGGTCCCCTTGGTGAGCAGGGTGGAGCGCAGCGTGGCGCCGGGGTGCTGACCCTTGGTGCTCACCGTGGGCCTGGTCCCGAAACCTCCGGTGACGCTCGGGAACCCGGCGGTCGTCTGCTTGCTCGACGACGTCTTGTCGCCGGAGTCGGAACCACCGCTGCACGCGGTGAGCAGGGAGACGAGGAAGACCGGGACGAGCAGGAAGGCGGCAGAACGACGCACGAAGACTTGACCTCAGCAGCTGGGGAAGCGGGACGACCGGGAAACGGGAGGATCGCGGAAGTGGCAGGGCTCGTCGAGCCGACCCTCCGGCTCGGCCACCCACCCTAACCTTCCAAGTCGATCATCGAAGTCGTCGGATCCGGGGCGGCCTGTCACATGCTGGCGATCAGCTTCTCCACGCGCTCGTCGACGGAGCGGAACGGGTCCTTGCACAGGACGGTGCGCTGCGCCTGGTCGTTGAGCTTGAGGTGCACCCAGTCGACCGTGAAGTCGCGCCGGCGTTCCTGAGCGCGGCGGATGAACTCGCCACGCAGCCTGGCCCGGGTGGTCTGCGGGGGGACCGTCTTGGCCTGGAAGATCTCCAGGTCCCGGGCCACCCGCTCGGCCCGTCCGCGGTTCTGCAGCAGGTAGAAGATGCCGCGGCTGCGTGAGATGTCGTGGTAGGCCAGGTCGAGCTGGGCGATGCGGGGCGAGGCGAGGGACAGGTCGTGCTTGGCCATGTACCGCTCGATCAGCTGGTGCTTGATCACCCAGTCGATCTCGGTGCCGACGCTCGCCAGGTCACCGGTCTCGACGGCGACGATCGTCCGCTCCCACAGGTCCAGCACCTGCTTGACGGTGCCCTCGTCCAGCCCACGGCGGGCCGCGAAGTCGCGCGCCTTGGTGAGGTACTCGGTCTGGATCTCCAGCGCGCTCGCCTCGCGCCCGTTGGCCAGGCGTACCTTGCGCCGCCCGGTGAGGTCGTGGCTGATCTCGCGGATCGCCCGGATCGGGTTCTCCAGAGTCAGGTCGCGCATCACGACGTTGGCTTCGATCATGCGCAGCACGAGGTCGGTCGTGCCGAGCTTGAGCAGCGTCGTCGTCTCGCTCATGTTCGAGTCGCCGACGATGACGTGCAGGCGGCGGTACCGCTCGGCGTCCGCGTGCGGCTCGTCGCGGGTGTTGATGATCGGGCGCGAACGGGTGGTCGCAGACGACACGCCTTCCCAGATGTGCTCGGCGCGCTGACTCACGCAGTAGACCGCCCCGCGTGGGGTCTGCAGCACCTTGCCGGCGCCGCAGATGATCTGCCGGCTGACCAGGAAGGGGATCAGGACGTCGGCGAGCCGGGTGAACTCGCCGTGCCGGCCCACCAGGTAGTTCTCGTGGCAGCCGTAGGAGTTGCCGGCCGAGTCGGTGTTGTTCTTGAAGAGGTAGACGTCGCCGGCGATGCCTTCCTCGCGCAGCCGGCGCTCCGCGTCGACGAGAAGCCCTTCGAGGATCCGCTCCCCCGCCTTGTCGTGGATGACGAGCTCGCGGATGTCGTCGCACTCCGGGGTCGCGTACTCCGGGTGGCTGCCGACGTCGAGGTAGAGCCGAGCGCCGTTGCGGAGGAAGACGTTGCTGCTGCGGCCCCACGAGACGACCCGGCGGAACAGGTAGCGCGCTACCTCGTCGGGCGAGAGCCGACGTTGGCCGCGGAACGTGCACGTCACGCCGTACTCGTTCTCCAACCCGAAGATCCGCCGGTCCATTGCCACACCGTACGCCGAGACGCCAACCAGGAGCCGGCAGACACTGCGTGCCGGCCGGAGCTCGGTCGGCGGATGATGCAGCCGGTGAGGCGGCAGTGCCAGGTCAGCGACTGGGCTGCAGGGACCGGGGGGCCCGCGACGACTGCTGTCCGACCAGCTGCGCGGCTTGCGATGCCGGCATCGGTCGGCCAAGCAGGAAGCCCTGCACGGCGTCGCAACCGAGCCGCCGCAGGGTCTCGAGCTGCTGCGGGTGCTCTATCCCCTCCGCCACGACACTCGCGCCGAGCTGGTGTGCCAGCTCGATGATCCCCGCGACGATGTCGGTCGGCGCGTCCGCGGCCGTGAGCGGTGCCACGAAGCACCGGTCGATCTTGATGATGTCGGGGGCCAGCTCCTGCAGCCTGGCCAGGGACGACCAGCCGGCTCCGAAGTCGTCGAGGGCCAGCCTGACGCCATCCGCACGCAGGCCGGCGACGGTGCTCGCCGCGGCGCGCCGGTCAGGCAGCAGCCGGTTCTCGGGGATCTCGATCACCAGCTGCCCGGGGGCGAGGCGGTGCGTCTCCAGGGCGCTCCGGATCCGGGCCGGCAGCGCCGGATCGACGAGCTGGTCGACACCGATGTTGACGTTGAGCAGGAGGTCCTCGCCGAAGGTGGCGGCGAACGCCAGCGCCGTTGTCAGGACGTGATGGTCGAGAGCCGAGAGCAGGCCGGCTTGTTCGGCGACGGGGAGGAAGACCGCGGGAGCGACCCGTTCGCCCCGCCGGGTCCACCGGCACAGCGCCTCGAACCCGACGAGCTCGCCGGTAGCGGCAAGGATCGGCTGGTAGTGGACGTCCAGGGTGCCGTCCGCGACCGCGGCGACCAGGTCGGTGCGCAGATCTAGCTCGTTGGCCAGCGCGTCGGCGGAGCCGAGCTCGTAGCGCGCCACGCTCGCCTTGCCGCGCCGCTTCGCGGCGTACATCGCGAGGTCGGCCCGCTTGAGCAGCTCGACAGCGGTGAGCGCAGGGTCGCGGGTGTCGACCGCAGCCACGCCGATGGAGGCGCTCATCGGTACCTGCTTGCCGTTGAGCTCGATCGGCTCGTCGAGTGCCTGCAGGATGCGCTGCGCCACTCTCCAGGCGTCTCCCCCGTCCTGGACGAGCACCGCGAACTCATCGCCGCCGAGGCGCGCGACGGTGTCACCCGCCCGAGTGGTGCGCAGCAGCCGTTCGGCGACCTCCCGGAGGACCTCGTCGCCGGCCTGATGGCCGAGGGTGTCGTTGATGTCCTTGAAGTCGTCGAGGTCGGCCAGCAGCACCGCCAGCGGCTGCAGGTTTCGGGCACGCAGCGCGACCGCGTGCTCGAGGCGGTCCTTGAAGAGCGCACGGTTCGCCAGGGAGGTCAGCGGGTCGTGGAAGGCGAGGAAGCTCAGGGCCGCCTGGCCGGCGATGACCTCGCCGACCAGCCGATGGTTGTCCAGCAGAGTGAGCAGCTGCCGTATGAACAGCACCACGACCAGGCCGCTTCCGACGAGGACCGCCGGGTTGGACAGACCTGTGCGGAGCTGCCACACGGCAATGCCCACGCCCCCCACGGCCGGCAGGTAGGGCAGCAGCATGGACGGCACGGAGACCGGCCTGGGAGTCGCCGCGTCCACTGTCCTGTCACGTAGTGCAGCCTCGGCCAGCAGCAGGTAGCCGAGCACGTAACCGACATCGGTCAGGTTCCCGCTCTGGAAGGTTCCCAGCGTGGTCAGGTACGAGTAGGCGCTGTCGGCCACGCACAGCATCAGCAGGCCCGCAGCAAGCACCACCAGCACGCGCCTGGCCTGTGCCTGGGCCAGGACGACGACGGTCACGGTCACCAGGACGAGGTCCGTGACCGGGTAGGCCAGGCTGATGACGAATGCCAGGCTGGAGTCCCCGCCGGCGTCGTACGTCGCGCCGAGCGCCGTCACCCAGCTGAGGTTGAACATCGAGCCCGCGAGGAGGAGCCCGTCCAGGACGCTGCGAGTCCTGCCCTGGCCCACCAGGGCGGATGACGGCCGCAGCAGCAGCCCGGCGAGCGCCAGAACGGGGAAGCACAGGTATGCCGCGTCCGCGAATGACGGGTAGGGGACCTCCCGCGAGAGCACGATCTCGTACCACCCCCAGGCGCCCTGGCCCAGCGCGGCCGCAGCGAAGGCCGCCGTCAACAGCGCCCAGGACAGCCGGGCACGGTGCTGCAACCGGGACGCACGCCACCCGGCTGCGCAGGTGGCGATCAGCGCCGAGGTAGTGGCAGCGACGTCGTCGATACCGCCCGTGACCCCGGGACCCCCGGGAGAAAGCACCAGGACCGCGGCGAACGACACCACCAGTAGCACGATCACGCTCGCGCGGACTCGGGTCCACGTCATCGTTGGCCAGTGCACCGCGGGTCGCATGACCAGTCCATCGACGTCGCCCGGCGCCCAGTGAGCCCGCTGCGGGAAATACGGTCACCACGCACTGCTGCTGTAGTGCGGAGGCGTCAGTCGGGGCTGTCCTCGTCCTGGTCCGGGCCGGACGGCTCGTGGGGGCCACCAGCAAGCGACGTAGGGGGCGAGGAGGTGCGCTCATCGGGACGCGCTCCCTCGGGCGTGAACGTGCGGTTGTCGCCGGTCGGCTCCTGGCCGAGCATGCGGGACAGGGTGTCGCCGGTGATGCGGCGGAACTTGCGCCGCGGCCGGCCCCGCTCGAGCACCGCAACCTCCAGCTGCGCTGGAGTCAGGCCGCGCTGTTCCGAGGTCGTGGGGTCGCGCCCGAGCAGCTCGACCGCCAACGACAGCGCGTCGACCAGCGGCATCCCGTCGCGGTAGCGCTCGTCGAGGGCGGTCGTGATGGGGTCGGCCTGTCCGCCCATCGCGACGTACCCGTGCTCGTCCGCCACGGACCCGTCGTACGTCAGCCGGTAGATCTGGTCCTCGTCGGCGGACTCACCCACCTCGGCGATGACGATCTCCACCTCGTAGGGCTTGGACTCGACGGTGAAGATGGTGCCGAGGGTCTGGGCGAACACGTTGGCCAGCCCGCGCCCGGTCACGTCCTGTCGGTCGTAGGAGTAGCCGCGCAGGTCGGCGTAGCGGACGCCCGCCATGCGGAGGTTCTCGAACTCGTTGTACTTGCCCACCGCGGCGAACGCGATGCGGTCGTAGATCTCGGAGATCTTGTGCAGGGCGCGGGACAGATTCTCGGCGACGAAGAGGATGCCCCCGTCGTACGCGAGCACGACGACGCTGCGACCGCGGGCGATGCCCTTTCGGGCGTAGTCGGCCCGGTCCTTCATCAACTGTTCGGGCGAGACGTATCCGAACGGCATCGTCACGGTGCGATCTCCTCGGGTGTCGTGCGCCGGTGGGCCGGCCTCAGTGGAGCGGTGCCTGCGGGCCGGCCTCAGTGGAGCGGTGCCTGCGGGCCGCCCGGGTTGTCCATGCGGCCGGCGATGACCGAGTCGACGGAGCCGCCGACCTCGTCGTCGGGGAGGCGGCGGAAGCCGGACTCGGTGACGGTAGCCACGACCGGGTAGATGCGGCGGGCGACATCGGGGCCGCCGGTCGCGGAGTCCTCGTCAGCCGCGTCGTAGAGCGCCTGGACGCAGCAGAGCACGGCGTCCTCGGCCGAGAGGTTCTCGTTCCAGAGCTTCTTCAGAGCGCCGCGGGCGAACATCGACCCGGACCCCACCGAGTGGTACTTGTGCTCCTCGTAACGGCCGCCGGTGACGTCGTAGCTGAAGATGCGCCCGCCCTCGGTCTCCGGGTCGTAGCCGGCGAACAGCGGCACCACGGCCAGGCCCTGCATCGCCATGCCGAGGTTCCCGCGGATCATCATGGCGAGCCGGTTGGCCTTGCCCTCCAGGGACAGCGTGGTGCCCTCGATCTTCTCGTAGTGCTCGAGCTCGACCTGGAACAGCCGGACCATCTCGATCGCGAGACCGGCGGTGCCGGCGATGCCCACGCAGGAGAACTCGTCGGCGTGGAAGACCTTCTCGATGTCGCGCTGGGCGATGAAGTTGCCCATCGTGGCGCGCCGGTCGCCGGCGAGGATCACGCCGGTCGAGTGGGTGATCGCGACGATCGTGGTGCCGTGCGGCGCCTCGACGGTGCTTGTCGTCATGGTCGCCTGGGCGCGTTTGCCCGGCAGCAGCT
>JAVEDG010000047.1 GCA_030841245.1 Actinomycetota bacterium | reverse complement strand
CGGCAGCCCTCGTGCCGGTCGTCGGCGTGATCGCCGGACAGCTCGTGGTCGAGGCCATGGCTCGGCGGCGGGGGCTGGACCCCGACCTGCCGAGCGGGCTGACCAAGGTGACCCAGACCGCCTAGCGAACGCCGTCGAGGAAGGAGGCCGGCCGTGCCCCGCACCGTGGTCGTCTCGCCGCACCTCGACGACGCCGTGCTGTCGTGCGGCGGGCGGCTCGCCGACGAGCCGGCTCATGTGGTGACGGTTTTCGCCGGAGTCCCTCGAGATGGTGGTCCGCTGCCCACCTGGGACCGGCTGACCGGAGCGACGAGATGCTCCGACCGGGTCCGCGACCGGCTCGACGAGGACGACCGGGCTCTCGGCGTGCTCGGTGCGACGACCGAACGGCTGGCTCTGCTCGACGGGCAGTACCGGGTGACGCCGTACGACCACGAGGCGGCCGTCGCGCTGCTCCGACCGATGCTCGCGTCGGCGGACGAGGTCTGGACGGCCGCGGGCGTGGGCGGCCATGTCGACCATCTCGCGGCTCGCGACGCCGCACTCGCCGCCGCGCCGCCGTCGGCGTCGGTGACGCTGTTCGCCGACGTGCCCTACGTGCTGGTCTACGGCTGGCCGAGCTGGGTGGACCCTCGGGCCGGCGGGCCGATGCTCGACGCCGGGGCATGGGTGGATGCCGAGCTCGGGGCGGCGGGGCTGGTGCTGGACTCGCTGACGCGGGCACCGCGTGAGCTGTCCGACGAAGCGTTGGCCCGCAAGCGGGAGGCGATGGCGGCGTACCGGTCGCAGCTGCCCGCGCTCGACGCGCAGTCGGGCGGCCGCCTGACCGACCCGGCGGTGCTGCGCTTCGAGCTGGCCTGGACGGTCGGACCAGGACAGAGCCCGCTGCGCGCGGACTGGGTGCCGGGGGCGGCGGGCGGCTGGCTGCCCGGCAACCAGACGCCGGCCTGACGGCCGACACGTCAGCGGTCGGTAGCTCCCTCGTCGCGGCGGGTTCCCCGGGCCTCGATTCTGGGTAGGAAGGGGTTGTGACCTACGCACCGCCCTCGGGCTGGACAGAGACGTTCACCGGGGACACGAGTGGGCGCATCCGCGCGCTGTTCCACATCAAGGTCGACTGCTCGCGGATCCGCAACGCGGACCAGCTGCGCAAGGTCGACAAGCCTTACGACGCCAGCCGCTGCTCGTCCTGCGCGCGCGTCTGAGCCGACCGAGCGGCCCGGTCAGCGCGGGCTGATGTGCTTCTTGCCGACCGACACGACGCCGGTCTCGTAGGCAAAGATGACCGCTTGGACGCGATCGCGCAGACCGAGCTTCATCAACACCCTGGCCACGTGCGTCTTGACCGTGGTCTCCGAGACGACGAGCAATTCGGCGATCTCCAGGTTCGACCGGCCGTTCCCGAGGAGCACCAGGATCTCCCGCTCGCGCGGCGTGAGCGAGCCGAGCGCCGCGGGCGGGTCGGCGACGGGCGGGCGGTCCAGGTAGACCTCGATCATCCGCTTGGTGATCGACGCGGAGAGCAGTGCCTCACCCGACACCACGGCGCGGATGCCGTCGACGAGCTGCTCGGGAGGGACGTCCTTGAGCAGGAAGCCCGACGCGCCGGCACGTAGCGCGTCGTACACGTACTCGTCCATGTCGAAGGTCGTCAGCATGATCACCTTCGCCGAGGTGTCACGAGACCCGCGAAGAATGCGCTCGGTGGCCTCGATGCCGTCGACGCCAGGCATCCGCACATCCATCAGGATGACGTCGGGCCGGCAGGTGTCCATCAGTGCGACGGCCTGCTCCCCGTCGGCAGCCTCTCCCGCGACCACCAGGTCCGGCTCGGCCTCGAGGATCATCCGGAACCCTGCCCGCACCAGAGCCTGGTCGTCGACGACCATCACGCGGATGTCGTCGGGACTCGTCATGTCGCCTCGATCGGCAGCTCTGCGTGCATCTCGTAACCCCCGCCTTCCGCGGCGCAGGTCGACAGCGTGCCGCCGTACACGGCGACCCGTTCGCGCATCCCCAGCAGCCCGTTGCCGAGCTCGGTGGTGCCATTGGGGCCGCGCCCGTCGTCACGCACCGACACGAGCAGCGCATCGTCTCGATAGCTGATCCGCACCACGGCGCGGCTCGCGTGCGCGTGCTTGAGCGTGTTGGTCAACGCCTCCTGCACCAGCCGGTACGCCGTGAGGTCGAGCCCGGGTGGGAGCGGGGCGGCGACGCCGTCGGGTTCGAGGACGACGTCGAGCCCCGCCGAGCGGAAGTTCTCCAGCAGTCGGTCGAGCTGGTCCAGTGTCGGTGGCGGAGTCAGGTCCGGACCGTCCTGGCCGGAACGCAGCACGCCCACCATCCGCCGCATCTCGGCCAGCGCCTCCCGCCCGGTCGCCTCGACCGTCTCGAGAACTGCACGCTCCTTCGCCTGGTCGGGCCGCATCAGCCGGCGTACTGCAGAGGCCTGCACGGTCATCACGCTCACGCTGTGGCCGATCACGTCGTGCAGCTCGCGCGCGATGCGACTGCGCTCCTCGGCCACCGCCACCAGCGTCCGTTCCTCGCGCTCGCGGACCAACCCCTGGGCGTAGAGCCGGCGAGTGCGCAGGTAGGCACCGAGCAGCCAGGCAACGACCCACGGCGAGAGCCAGACCGCGCCCTGCGCGTACTGCACCGGACGCACGGACATCGGGTCGAACACCAGCCACACGACGCCGAAACCGAGCACGGTGGCCAGGCCCCAGAGAGCCCGGGGACGCTCCTCGCAGTTCGCCACCGTGTAGGCCGCCACGAGCGGAGGGATGGCCACACCGAAGCCTTCCGGCGAGCCGAACACCACGAACTCGAGCGCCATCACGCCGCAGACCGTCAGGACAGCGCCGAGAGGCCACACCCGTCGGAAGGCGAGCGCTGCTGCCGCTGTGCCATAGGCGAGTGCCTCGGCCCAGTGCGGGCCCTGGCGGTGCGTCGAGAACGTGCCGTTCCACGCTTCTGCCTGGGTGGCGACCAGCACGACCAGGGCGAGAAGCGCGTCGAAGACCAAGGACCGCACCCGCACAACAACGGACGCTAGTTGCTTGCCGGTCCGGCCGCGTCGTCCTTGAGGAGGATCGCGTCGTCCTGCCCGCGGCGTACGGCGAAATCGTGATCGCGCCGGACGACGGCGCGGGCCTGCCGAACCTACGGTTGCGCCGTTCGGTGGCCGATCGGCCGCCACCTCAGGGAGGGCGACATGGAAACCACACGACGGGCCGCAGGCCTGAGCCTGCTGGCCTATGGGCTCCTGACAGCGATCGCGTTCACGGGCATCGGGGCACCGGGGGGTGACTACGAGGACAAGACGATCGTCAGCTACATGTCGAGCGGTCACTGGGCCGGCGCCATGGTCATCGCCTACCTCGGGGCGTTCGCCTCTCTGGGCCTGCTGGTCTTCGCCAGCCGGATGCGCCACGAGCTGCGCTCCGGAGGTTCCGTGCTCTGGGGGCTGGCGGTAGCCGGCACGGCTGCCGGCGTGGTCGGCTGGTTCCTCGTGGGCGGCATCTCGGTGTCCTTCGCCGAGGGCGGCTCGGCCCTGTCGACACTGCCGCACCCGGTGGTCTACCTGGTCAGCGAGATGAGCAACCTGATCGCGGTCTGCGCC
>JAVEDG010000046.1 GCA_030841245.1 Actinomycetota bacterium | reverse complement strand
GGGGGCAGTCCCGGCTAGAGGACGGTGTGCTTGCCCGCCCGCCGGCCCTCGACCGGGTACGGGTCTTCCGGGTGCACGACGCCGTCGTCGCTGCCGACCTGCTCGCGCAGCCGGGCGTTCTCCTCGGCGAGCTGCTCACGCTCGGCCTTCACCTCTCGCACGTGCATCCGGGACCGCTTGCCCCTCACGCGCCGACGACGGGCGCCGGCGATCATGAGCGACAGGCCCAGCATGAGGACGACACCGGCGACGGCACCGGCGAGGAACAGTCCTGCCTGTGTCGTGTCGTAGCTCTGTCCGAACGCGGACACCGTGGTGGCGTCGGTGTTGTTCGCCGCCACCACCGCGCCGACGACGCCGGCGGCAATCACGAGCAGCAGACCGAGGGGGAGCATCGGGACCTCCTTGGGGACAAGTACTCCCGAACTACCCGCTGGGCGCGCGAGCAAGCCCGCTGGCGAGGACGACGTCCAGGAGCCGGACGGCGCCGTCCTTGTCGAGGGGTTCGTTGCCGTTGCCGCACTTGGGCGACTGGACGCAGGACGGGCAGCCGTCCGCGCACTCGCAGGAGGCGATGGCCTGTCGGGTCGCGGCCAGCCATTGGGCCGCCGCGGCGAAGCCCCGCTCGGCGAAGCCGGCGCCGCCCGGGTGGCCGTCGTAGACGAACACCGTGGCCGACCCGGTGTCGGGGTGACGCGCGGTCGAGACGCCTCCGATGTCCCACCGGTCACAGGTCGCGAACAGCGGCAGCAGTCCGATCGACGCGTGCTCCGCCGCGTGCGCGGCCCCCGGCACCCCGGCCGCCTCGATCCCGGCCGCTGCCAGCGCCTGCTCGGTCACGGTCCACCAGACCGCGCGGGTGCGCAGCTCACGGCTCGGCAGGTCGAGCGGCTCCTCACCGAGGATCTCACCGGTCAGCACCCGCTTGCGCAGGAAGGAGACGACCTGGCTGGTGACCTGGACCGTGCCGAACGCGAGCCTCGCCGCGCCCCAGTCCGCGGTGGTCTCGGTCCCGATGACACCGATGTCTGTGATCTCTCGCGCGTACGTCGTGTGGTCCGGCTCGGCTGGCTCGAGCGTCGCGACGTGCTCGTCGAGATCGAGAGAACGCACCAGGTAGGTGTCGCCCTGGTGCAGGTAGACCGCACCCCGATGCACCGAGGCGTGCGCGGCCCCGGCATCGACGGTGCCGAGCAGCCGGCCGGTCGGCTCCTCGACGAGGCGCACCGGCGTGCCGCCGGCACCACGGATGTCGGCCAGGTCGCAGGGCCGATCCCGCCCGGTCCAGAAAAGCCCGCTCGTCCGCCGCCGCAGCAGACGCTGCTCGACCAGCTGCTCGCACACCCCCGCTGCGCTCGGACCGAACAGCTCGTCGTCACCGGCCGTCAGCGGCAGCTCCGCCGCCGCAGCGCACAGGTGCGGGGCAAGCACGTGGGGGTTGTCCGGGTCGAGCACCGTGGTCTCGACCGGCCGGCCGAACAACGCCTCCGGGTGGTGGGTCAGGTAGGTGTCGAGCGGGTCGTCACGCGCCACCAGCACCGCCAGTGACCCGGCACCGGTCCGGCCGGCCCGCCCGGCCTGCTGCCACAGCGAGGCCCGGGTGCCGGGGTAGCCCGCGAGCAGCACGGCGTCGAGGCCGGCGACGTCGACGCCAAGCTCGAGCGCGTTGGTGGCAGCGACGCCGAGCAGCCGGCCCGAGTGCAGTGCCGCCTCCAGCTCTCGCCGGTCCTCCGGCAGGTAGCCGGCGCGGTAGGCCGCGACCCGCCCCCCCAGACCGGGCTCGACCTCGTCGAGGAGCCGGCGGGCGGTGACCGCGACGGTCTCGGCACCGCGGCGGGACCGCACGAAGGCGACCGTGCGGACGCCCTGGACGACGAGGTCGGCGAGCAGGTCGGCCGTCTCCGCGGTCGCGGTGCGCCGCACCGGGGCGTCGTGCTCGCCGGTCGACCCGGTGAGCGGCGGCTCCCACAGCCCGAAGACGGTCTCCCCACGGGGCGCCGTGTCCTCCTCGACGGCCACCACCTCCCGCCCCACCAGGCGCGAGGCCGACCGGCCCGGCTCCGAGACGGTGGCCGACGCGAGCACGAACGTCGGGTCCGCGCCGTAGTGCCGCGCGACCCGGATCAGCCGCCGCAGTACGGCGGCGACGTGCGAGCCGAACACCCCGCGGTAGCGGTGGCACTCATCGACCACGATGTAGCGCAACTCGCGCAGGAACCCGGCCCAGCGGGCGTGCCCGGGCAGGATCGAGCGGTGCAGCATGTCGGGGTTGGTGAGCACGTACGCCGCGTGGCGGCGTACCCAGTCGCGCACCTCGGCCGGGGTGTCCCCGTCGTACGTCGCGAGCGGCAGCTCACGCAGCCCGAGCTCGCCGACGGCCCGCAGCTGGTCGCCCGCCAGCGCCTTGGTCGGCGAGATGTACAGCGTCCCGGGCGAGCGTCGCCCGCCGCCGCCGCCCAGCGCGGCAGTGAGCGACGGCAGCAGGTAGGCCAGTGACTTGCCCGACGCGGTGCCTGTGGACACCACGACGGAGCGGCCGGCCCAGGCATGCTCGGCGGCCAGCCGTTGGTGCTGCCACGGCGCTCCGATCCCGGCCGCCCGCAAAGCTGCCACCAGCCCTGGGTCGGCCCACTCCGGCCACTCGGCCACCACGCCGGGCCGCGCCGGCACCCGCTCGACGTGCAGCAGCCGGTCCTGCCGGGACGAGCCGGCCGCGAGCCGCTCCAGCAGGGCGCCGGCGTCCCACCGGACCGCACTCGTCCCGGATGCGCCGGGTGCCTCGCCGGTCGCCCCGCCGGCCGGGCCCGCGACCCCGGCCGATGCCCGCTGTGCCACGGCGGCAGTCTCGCACTGGCACGCAGTGGCGCCGAGAAGCCGCAGAGATGGTTGAATGCGACAGGTCGCGGCACCCAGCCGTGCGTTCGACCCGTCGCTCACGCGCAGGAGGACTCGTGGACCTGTCTCTCTCCACCCGGACCGAGGGTGACAGCACCGTCGTCGAGGTCGGCGGTGAGATCGACGTCTACACGGCACCGCGGCTGCGAGAGCAGCTCGTCGACCTGGTCGCCGACGGCAAGTACCACCTGATCGTGGACATGGAGCGGGTCGACTTCCTCGACTCGACCGGTCTGGGCGTCCTGGTCGGTGGCCTCAAGCGGGTCCGGGCTCACGACGGCTCGCTGCGACTGGTGTGCACCCAGGAGCGGATCCTCAAGATCTTCCGCATCACGGGCCTGACCAAGGTGTTCCCGATCTCCGACTCGGTCGCCGAGGCGGTTGCGGCGACCGACTGACCTCTCGCCCGGGCGACCAGCCCGGTTGCACCTGGGGGGATGTAGTGCTCTCGAGGAAGGTGAGCGTGGCAACGGTCGAGCTCCGGTTCAGCGCCCTGCCGGCGCACGTCCGGACCGCTCGGCTGGTCGCTGCTGCCGTCGCCCGACGCTCCGGGGTCGACGAGGCCGTGCTCGACGAGGTCCGGCTGGCCGTCGGCGAGGCCTGCTCCCGCGCGGTGCACCTGCACCGGCGACACTGCCCGGACCGTCCTGTCACGGTGACTCTGGTCGACGACGACCGGGTCTTCCGCGTCGCCGTGACCGACGAGGCCCCCAGCGAGCAGGACGGGTCCCCGGCCGACGACTTCGACGAGTTCACCGAGTCTGCCGACCTCGACCAGGACGTCGCCCCGCCGGGAGTCGGGCTCGCCGTGATCAGCGGGCTGGTCGACGACGTAGCGGTCGAGGCGGGCCGCGGCGGGGGCATCGTCGTGCGCATGAGCTGGCCGATATCCGCCTGAGCGCCGCGCGGGTCCCGAGTCCCGATCTGCGGCCTTCCTGTCGTAGACTCCGGCCCCGCCGGGCGGACAAGCGCCGCAGTGCGGGAGGTCGGCCCACCGGAACGCGGTACCCACGGCTTCGCTGTGTCCACGCCGTCTCAGCACAGCCGTCTCGACACCAAGGCAGGGGCGCCAGTCGGGCCCCCTCGAGGAGGACTCATGCCCGGGCTCACCCTCGCCTCCGGCGAGAAGCTCGATCTCAGCAACGCCAACGTCACCTACGTGGTGCTCGTGGCGGTCATCGCTCTCATCGCACTCGGCTTCGCCGTGGCCCTGCGCAACAGCGTGCTGGCCGCCGGGACGGGCACCGAGAAGATGCAGAGCATCGCCGCAGCCGTTCAGGAGGGCGCGTCCGCGTTCCTGACCCGCCAGTTCAAGACGCTGGCCGGCTTCGGTGTGCTGGCGCTGGTCCTGCTCTCGCTGCTCCCCGCCGACTCGGCCTCGATCCGCATCGGCCGGTCGGTGTTCTTCGTGGTGGGGGCCTGCTTCTCCGCGTCCATCGCGTACGCCGGCATGGGCCTGGCCACCCGCGCCAACCTGCGCGTCGCCGCCGCCGCCCGCGAGGCGAACGGCGCCGCCAACGCGATGCGGATCGCGTTCCGCACCGGCGGTGTCGTCGGGTTCCTGACCGTGGGGCTCGGGCTGCTGGGTGCCTCGGCCGTCGTCGTGTTCTACCAGGGGAACGCGCCCACCGTGCTCGAGGGCTTCGGCTTCGGCGCGGCCCTGCTGGCCATGTTCATCCGGGTCGGCGGCGGCATCTTCACCAAGGCCGCCGACGTCGGCGCCGACCTGGTCGGCAAGGTCGAGCAGCACATCCCTGAGGACGACCCGCGCAACGCAGCGACCATCGCCGACAACGTGGGCGACAACGTGGGCGACTGCGCCGGGATGGCGGCCGACCTCTTCGAGTCCTACGCCGTGATGCTGGTCGCCGCGCTCATCCTCGGCAAGGTGGCCTTCGGCGAGCAGGGGCTGGTCTTCCCGCTGATCGTGCCGGCCATCGGCGCCGTCACCGCCATCATCGGGGTGTTCCTCACCAAGCTGCGCGCCACCGACCGCAGCGGCATGCAGGCCATCAACCGGGCCTTCTTCACCTCGGCCGCGATCTCCGCGGTGCTCTGCGCCGTCGCGTCCTTCGTCTACCTGCCCGGCAAGCTGTCCGACCTGACGAACCTCGACCCGTCGATCGTCAAGGACGCCGGGGACCGCGACCCGCGCCTGCTGGCGATCGGCGCCGTGGTGATCGGCATCGTGCTCGCGTCGGTGATCCAGCTGCTGACCGGCTACTTCACCGAGTCGAGTCGGCGGCCCGTGCAGGACATCGTCCGCACCTCGCTCACCGGTCCGGCCACCGTGATCCTGTCCGGCTTCACCGTCGGGCTCGAGTCCGCCGTCTACACCGCGCTGCTCATCGGCGCCTCCGTGTTCGGGGCGTACCTGCTCGGCGGCGGCTCGGTGATCCTCGGTCTGTTCTGCGTGGCGCTGGCAGGCACCGGCCTGCTGACGACGGTCGGCGTCATCGTCGCGATGGACACCTTCGGCCCGATCTCGGACAACGCGCAGGGGATCGCCGAGATGTCCGGCGACATCGACGAGGCCGGCGCACGAGTGCTCACCGACCTCGACGCGGTGGGCAACACCACCAAGGCGATCACCAAGGGCATCGCGATCTCGACCGCCGTGCTGGCGGCCACCGCGCTCTTCGGCTCGTTCACCGACTCGGTCAAGACGGCGGTCATCGACACCGGTGCGCACCTGAACGGCAGCGTGCGCAACCTGCAGTACACCGGTGTCCTCAACGTGTCGGACCCGAAGAACCTGGTCGGCCTGATCATCGGCGCGGCCGTCGTGTTCATGTTCTCCAGCCTCGCCATCAATGCAGTGACCCGCGCGGCCGGTGCGATCGTGTTCGAGGTACGCCGGCAGTTCCGCGACATCCCGGGGATCATGGACGGGACCGCCCGGCCGGAGTACGGCAAGGTCGTCGACATCTGCACCCGCGACTCGCTGCGCGAGCTCGCGACGCCGGGCCTGCTCGCCGTACTCGCTCCGATCGGCGTCGGCTTCGGCCTCGGTGTCGGTGCTCTCGGCTCGTACCTCGCCGGCGCGATCGCCACCGGGACGCTGATGGCGATCCTGCTCGCGAACTCCGGCGGTGCATGGGACAACGCGAAGAAGACGGTCGAGGACGGCGCGTACGGCGGCAAGGGGTCGCCGTCGCACGAGGCGACCATCATCGGCGACACCGTCGGCGACCCGTTCAAGGACACGGCGGGCCCGGCCATCAACCCGCTGATCAAGGTGATGAACCTGGTGTCGCTGCTCGTGGCCCCGGCGATCGTCAAGCTCTCGATCGGCGACAGCGCCAACACCGCGGTCCGCGTGCTGATCGCGCTCGCGGCGGCGGCGGTCATCGTGGTCGCCGTGGTGATCTCCAAGCGCAGGAGCATCGCGGTTGCCGAGGAGAGCGACACAGCGCAGCCGGCTCAGGTCTGACAGCTCGGCCGGCGCAGGTCTGACAGCTCGGCCGGCGCAGGTCTGAGCTGTGCGGTTTATGGTCGAACACGGATGCTGGTGCTCGCGGACGACGCGAGCGCGCCACCGTCCGTTTGACAGGTCAGGGCACTATGGCCCCAGACTCCGGCCCGAGGCCCAGGCGGGCCGCGAGGCAACGAAGGAGAGCAGAACAGCGTGTCGAGCAGCGCGGAGACGTCCACGGGGGGCCACCGGCGTCTGGTGATCGTCGAGTCGCCGGCCAAGGCGAAGACGATCAAGGGCTACCTGGGTCCCGGCTACGACGTGGAGGCGAGCGTCGGGCACATCCGTGACCTGCCCACGCCCTCCGAGCTGCCGGCGGCGGAGAAGAAGGGCCGTTTCGGCAAGTTCGCGGTCGACGTGGACGGCGACTTCGAGCCCTTCTACGTCGTCGACGCCGACAAGAAGAAGAAGGTGTCCGAGCTCAAGCGGGCGCTCAAGGACGCGGACGAGCTGTTCCTCGCGACGGACGAGGACCGCGAGGGCGAGGCGATCGCGTGGCACCTCCAGCAGGTGCTCAAGCCGACGGTGCCGGTGCGACGGATGGTGTTCCACGAGATCACCCGAGATGCGATCCGTGAGGCGATCGACACGACGCGCGAGCTCGACCAGCGGCTGGTCGACGCCCAGGAGACCCGTCGCATCCTCGACCGGCTCTACGGCTACGAGGTCTCGCCGGTGCTGTGGCGCAAGGTGCGCCAGGGCCTCTCCGCCGGACGCGTGCAGTCGGTGGCGACCCGCCTCGTCGTAGAGCGGGAGCGGGAGCGGATCGCGTTCCGCTCCGCGTCGTACTGGGACATCGTCGCAACACTCGAGCACGGGGAGCACGCCTCGTTCGACGCCCGGCTGGTCGGCGTCGACGGTCGGCGCGTGGCCACCGGCCGCGACTTCGGCAGCGACGGCCGGCCGGTCGCCAGGTTCGACGGGGTACACCTCGACGAGGCGACCGCTCGCGGGCTGGCCGACGCGTTGGGCGGCAGCAGCTTCTCCGTGCGCAGCGTCGACGACAAGCCGTACAGCCGCAGGCCCGCGCCGCCGTTCATGACGTCGACGTTGCAGCAGGAGGCCGGCCGGAAGCTGCGGCTGACCGCGCAGACGGCGATGCGGCTCGCGCAGCGGCTCTACGAGAACGGCTACATCACCTACATGCGCACCGACTCGACGACGCTGTCGGAGTCGGCCTTGAACGCGGCGCGCTCCCAGGCGCGGCAGATCTACGGCCCGGAGTACGTGCCCGAAACCCCTCGGCGGTATGAGCGCAAGGTCAAGAACGCGCAGGAGGCGCACGAGGCGATCCGTCCGTCCGGCGATGTCTTCCGTACGCCGGGCGAGGTCGCGGGCGAGCTCAGCCGCGACGAGCTCGCGGTCTACGACCTGATCTGGAAGCGCACCGTCGCTTCGCAGATGGCCGACGCTCGCGGCCAGACCGTGACGGTGCGCATCGGGGCCACCGCCTCGGACGGTCGCGACGCCGAGTTCTCCACGTCGGGCACGGTCATCACCTTCCGCGGGTTCCTCGCGGCCTATGAGGAGGGTCGCGACGACGACGAGACCGGCGCCGACGGCGCCGACCGCGAGCGGCGGCTGCCGCAGCTGGCCGAGGGCGATGCCCTCGACCTGCTCGGCCTCGAGCCGGACGGGCACGCGACGTCTCCCCCGGCGCGTTTCACGGAGCCGACCCTGGTCCGTGCGCTGGAGGAGCGCGGGATCGGGCGGCCTTCGACGTACGCGTCGATCCTCGGGACCATCGTCGACCGCGGCTACGTGTTCAAGCGCGGGTCGGCGCTGGTGCCGACCTGGCTGGCGTTCGCCACCATCGGCCTGCTGGAGAAGCACTTCGGCTCGCTCGTCGACTACGACTTCACCGCCGAGATGGAGGAGGACCTCGACCGCATCGCCAACGGCGACGAGGCGCGGGTCACCTGGCTGCACAAGTTCTACTTCGGTGACGGCACCGAGGCCAACACCGCGCTGGCCGGCCTGCGCCGGCTTGTCGACGGCCTCGGCGACATCGACGCCCGCGAGATCAACTCGATCCCGGTGGGGGAGGGCATCGTGCTGCGGGTCGGGCGTTACGGCCCCTACGTCGAGCGCGGCGAGGAGCGCGCGTCGGTCCCTGAGGACCTCCCGCCCGACGAGCTGACCGTCGAGAAGGCCGAGGAGCTGCTCGCCGAGCCGAGCGGTGACCGTGACCTCGGCACGCACCCCGAGAGCGGGCTGCCCGTCGTGGCCAAGTCCGGTCGCTACGGGCCCTACGTCACCGAGGTGCTGCCCGAGGACGACGAGGCACCCTCGTCCAGGCGTGCCGCGGCGCGAAAGCCGAGGACCGGGTCGCTGCTCTCGACGATGTCGCTGGACACGGTGACGCTGGATGACGCAGTACGGCTGCTGTCGCTGCCTCGCGTCGTCGGAACCGACCCGGAGACGGGCGAGGAGATCACCGCCCAGAACGGCCGCTACGGGCCCTACCTGAAGAAGGGCAACGACTCGCGGTCGCTCGAGGCCGAGGAACAGCTGTTCGACATCACTCTCGACCAGGCGCTCGCGGTCTACGCCCAGCCCAAGCAGCGCGGTCGCCGCGCAGCCGCCGCACCGCTCCGCGAGCTCGGCGCAGACCCGATCTCGGGCCAGCCGGTCGTGGTCAAGGAGGGGCGGTTCGGCGCCTATGTGACCGACGGCGAGACCAACGCCACCCTGCGCAAGGCCGACTCGGTGGAGACCGTGACGATCGAGCGCGCGGCCGAGCTACTCGCCGAGAAGCGGGCCAAGGGCCCGGCCCCGCGCAAGCGGGCGGCGAAGAAGTCGACCGCCAAGAAGACCACGGCGAAGAAGTCGACCGCCAAGAAGGCGACCGCCAAGAAGTCGAGTGCCAAGAAGTCGAGTGCCAAGAAGGCGTGACGGGAGTCGGCCGCTCGCGGCCGGACCGCCTCACCCCGGCGGCGGAGTTGCCGTGACCAGGGCCGTGGTTACGCTGACCCGGTGACCGATCCCGTGCCCTCGAACGAGACGATCACGGACCACCGCATCCGTGACGTGCTGCGGGTTCGGCCGTTCCGCCGGCTGTGGACGGCGCTGACGCTGTCCAGCTTCGGCGACTGGCTGGGGTTGCTCGCGCTGACCGCCCTGGCGGCCCGGTTGGCGCACGGCGGCTACGCCGGAGCCAACATCGCGGTCGCCGGGGTGTTCATCCTGCGGCTGGCGCCGGCCATCGTCGTGGGGCCGCTCGGGGGCGTCATCGCCGACCGGCTCGACCGCAGGTTCACCATGGTCGTCTGCGACGTGGTCCGCTTCGGCCTGTTCGTCTCGATCCCCTTGGTGGGCACCCTGTGGTGGCTGCTGGTCGCCACCTTCCTGATCGAGGCGGCCAGCCTGGTCTGGATCCCGTCCAAGGAGGCGACGCTGCCGAACCTCGTGCCGCGCGAGCGGCTCGAGTCGGCCAACCAGCTCAGTCTGTTCACGACCTACGGCTCCGCGCCACTGGCCGCAGCCGTCTTC
>JAVEDG010000027.1 GCA_030841245.1 Actinomycetota bacterium | reverse complement strand
GCAGCCGCGGCGTTGGTCGGCTGAGCGCGGCCTGTCAGGCCGGCAGCGGCGGGTCGGGCCCCTTCGCCGGGCTCAGGCGCCGGGCGGGCTGTGGTCCGGCGCGCACGCCTGTTACGCCGTACCGGCTAGCCCGTGCAGACACCTCGTGTGGCACCCTCTGGCCCTTCGGGGTCAGGCGCCAAATAGCCCGAGCGGGTCATGGCGGGCCAAACCCGGGCATACCTAGGCTGGTGGCCCAGGGTCGGTGCCGGCCCTCACAAGTGTTGGCGCGCGCGAGGAGGTGCACAGAGGTTGCGCGAGACCGAATCACGTCTGCAGGATCCGCTGGTCCTCGACGAGATCGAGCTCTACGGGGAGCTCGTGATCGCGGCCTCCTCGTCGGACAGCCCCCTCTCGCAGTCCGAGATCGACCGCGTCCTCGGCGTGACTGATCGCGACAGCGGCGGCGGCCCGCCGGTCTGAGCGGTTCGACGCGAGACCGCGGTGCGGAGCCCCCCGCGCGGGGGAATGAGGGATTGGCCCTAGCATCTGCACGACTGTCACGATCCCCGGCGCCCTCATGGAGTCTTCGTGCGCTTCCGCATCACTCCGCGCAACAACAGCTTTTACGCCATGTTCGCGACGTCGGGACAGAACCTCGTCACGGGCGCGGCCCTGCTCAAGGAGCTGCTCGGCTCGGCACCTGAGGACCGCAAGGAGATCGCCGACAGGATGCGGGCGGTCGAGCACGCCGGCGACGAGGCGACCCACGCGATCATGCGTGAGCTCAACGAGACGTTCGTCACGCCGTTCGACCGTGAGGACATCTATCGCCTGGCCTCCTCGCTGGACGACGTCATGGACGCCATGGAGGCAGCCGTCGACCTGGTCGCGCTCTACCAGATCGGCGAGCTCCCGGCCGAGATCGCCGACCAGGTGGATGTGCTCGAGCGGGCTGCGGAGCTGACAGCCGACGCGATGCCGCGACTGCGTTCGATGAAGGACCTCTCGGAGTTCTGGATCGAGCTGAACCGGCTGGAGAACCAGGCTGACCAGGTCTACCGCCGGCTCCTGGCGCGGCTGTTCAGCGGCGACTACGACGCCCTCACCGTGCTCAAGCTCAAGGAGGTGGTCGACCAGCTCGAGGCAGCCGCCGACGCGTTCGAGCACGTGGCCAACACGGTCGAGACGATCGCAGTCAAGGAGTCCTGACACGTGGATCAGGTCGGCATCATCGTCGTGATCCTCACGGCGATGGGCTTCAGCTACACGAACGGTTTCCACGACGCGGCCAACGCGATCGCGACGTCGGTCTCGACCCGGGCGCTCACGCCTCGGGTCGCGCTCGTGATGGCAGCGGTCTTCAACCTGATCGGCTCCTTCCTCGGCGGCGGGGTGGCCAAGACCGTCGGCTCCGGCATCGTCGAGCTGGACACGACCAAGTCCAGCCTCACGATCGTCTTCGCCGGCCTGATCGGCGCCATCCTGTGGAACCTGCTCACCTGGTACTTCGGCTTGCCGTCCTCGTCGTCGCACGCCCTGATCGGAGGCCTGGTCGGCGCGGCGCTCGCCTCGAGCAGCACCGTGCTGTGGCACGGCGTCTACGACAAGGTCGTCATCCCGATGGTGCTGTCGCCGATCGTAGGGCTGATCCTCGGCTACCTGGTGATGCTGGCGATCCTCTGGCTGTTCCGCAAGGCCGCCCCGGGTCGCGTGAGCCGCGGCTTCCGGGTGGCCCAGTCGGTGTCCGCGGCTGCCATGTCGCTCGGGCACGGCATCCAGGACGCCGCGAAGACGATGGGGGTCGTCGTCCTCGCCCTGGTGGTCGGCGGCTTCCAGACGGACTTCGACATCCCCGTCTGGGTCTTCTTCGTGACCGCCCTGTCGATCGCTCTCGGTACCTACTCCGGCGGTTGGCGCATCATGCGCACCCTGGGCCGGCGCATCATCGAGCTCGACCCGCCGCACGGATTCGCCGCGGAGGCGACGGCAGCCAGCGTGCTGTTCGTGGCCGCGATCCAGTTCCAGGCCCCGATCTCGACCACGCACACCATCACGTCCGCGATCATGGGCACCGGCGCGACCAAGCGGGTCTCCGCGGTGCGCTGGGGCGTCGCCGGCAACATCGTCAGTGCCTGGATCTTCACCATTCCCGGCGCCGGCATGGCCGCCGCCGTGACCTACTGGATCTCCAACCTCGTCGTCGGCTGACCACGTCCGGGTCAGCCGAAGCGGCCGGTGATGTAGTCCTCGGTTGCCTTCTCGCCGGGGCGGCTGAAGATCTCGGGCGTCTCGCCCATCTCGATGAGGCGGCCGGGCTGGCCGGCGCCCGAGATGGTGAAGAAGGCCGTCCGGTCGCTGACCCGGGCGGCCTGCTGCATGTTGTGCGTGACGATCACGATCGTGTACCGCGACTTCAGGTCGTGCATCAGGTCCTCGATGGCCAGCGTCGAGATCGGGTCGAGGGCGGAGCACGGCTCGTCCATCAGCAGCACCTGCGGCTCGATGGCGATCGCTCGGGCGATGCACAGCCGCTGCTGCTGCCCCCCGGACAGGCCCGAGGCCGGGCGGTCGAGCCGGTCCTTCACCTCGTCCCAGAGGTTCGCGCCGCGCAGCGAGCGCTCGACGACGTCGTCGAGCGCGTCACCCTTGGCCTTGCGGTTGTTCAGCCGCAGGCCCGCTGCGACGTTCTCGTGGATGGACATCGTCGGGAACGGGTTGGGCCGCTGGAAGACCATGCCGACCAGCCGGCGAACAGCGACCGGGTCGACGGCTGGCTCGTAGAGGTCCTGGCCGTCGATGGCGACCTTCCCCTCCACGCGGGCCTTGGGGATCACTTCGTGCATGCGGTTCAGCGAGCGGAGAAACGTCGACTTGCCGCAGCCCGAGGGCCCGATCAGCGCGGTCACCGACCTTGGCTCGATGGTCATGCTGACGTCCGCCACGGCGCGGAAGTCGCCGTAGAAGATATTCAGGTCCGAGACGTCAATTCGCTTGGCCACGGGTCATCCTTCGATCCGGTGCGGTGTCGGGTGCGCAGTCATCATTATCGACCGGTCCTCGGCCCAAAGAACCGGGACACGAGCCGGGCGATCAGGTTCAGCAGCATCACCAGGATGATCAGGACCAGAGCCGCCGACCAGGCGCGCTGGTAACCCGCCTCCGGCGGAAAACCCGGGGTGGCGAACGCCGAGAAGGCGTAGACGGGCAACGTCGTCATGCGGTCGTGGAACGGGTCGGTGTTCATGCTGGTGGTCAGACCGGCCACCAACAGCAGCGGTGCGGTCTCCCCGATCACCCGGGCCACCGCCAGTGTGACACCCGTGGTGAGGCCGGCGATGGCCGTCGGGATCACGACTTTCACGACGGTGCGCCACTTGGCGATGCCCAAGGCGTACGACGCCTCGCGCAGCTCGGCCGGCACCAGCCGCAGCATCTCCTCGCTGGACCGGACGACGAAAGGAATCATCAGGACGGACAGCGCGACCGAGCCCGCTGCACCCATGCGGACTCCCGGCCCGAAGAAGATCTCGAAGAGCGCGTAGGCGAACAACCCTGCCACGATCGACGGGATTCCGGTCATCACGTCGACCATCAGGGTCACCCAGCGCCCGAGCCGCCCCCCGCTGTACTCCACCAGATAGATCGCGGTCAACAAGCCGATCGGGACCGAGATCAGCGCCGCGAGGCCGGTCACGAGCAGCGTTCCGACGATGGCGTGCTCGACGCCACCACCGGCGCCGATCACCCCGCGCATCGTCGTGGTCAGGAACTCGAAGGTCAGCCCGGGTACGCCGCGACGCAGCACGGTCCAGACGAGAGCAAGTAACGGAAGCAAGGCCAGCGCGAACGCCGTGAAGACCAGCGCGGTCACCAAGCGGTCCGTCGACCGGCGCGACCCCTCGACGCGGCGGGACACCGTGGTGATGACCACGACGTACAACAGGAACGTGAGGGCTCCCCAGCCGTACCAGTTGAAGCTGGTCACCAGCATCACGAGCAGGGCTGCACCGAGACTCGCGGCGAACATCCCGGCCGGCGCCCAGCGAGGCAGTGACCCACGCGTGAGCCGCAGCGGCGGGGAAGCGCCGGGTTCGGCGAGGAGCGGCGTGGCCGTGGCCATCAGCTGCCCTCCCGGAAATCCTTGCGCCGCGCGACGACGGCGCGGGCAGCGAAGTTGACGAGGAAGGTGATGACGAACAGCACCAACCCGGTCGCGATGAGAGCGTTGACAGCGACACCCGACGACTCAGGAAACTGCAGGGCGATGTTGGCCGCGATCGTGGACGGGTTCTGGGGGCTGATCAGGTTCACGCTGACGCCACCGCCGACAGAGAGCACCATCGCGACCGCCATCGTCTCGCCCAGCGCCCGGCCGAGACCGAGCATCGCCGCGCTGATGACACCGGAGCGCCCGTGAGGCAGCACCGACATGCGCACGACCTCCCAGCGCGTGGCTCCCAGGGCGAGCGCTGCTTCCTCGTGCAGCCGCGGCGTCTGCAGGAAGATCTCGCGACAGATCGCCGTCATGATCGGGAGGATCATGACCGCCAGGACGACACCCGCGGTCAGGATGGTGCGACCGGTCGCCGACACCGGGCCGGCGAAGAACGGGATGAAGGACAGGTGCGTGCCGAGCCAGGCCATGCCGGGCTGCAGCTGCGGGGCGAGCCAGAAGATGCCCCAGAGCCCGAAGACCACGCTCGGGACCGCGGCGAGCAGGTCGATCAGGTAGCCCAGCACGCCGGCCAGCCGGCGCGGCGAGTAGTGCGAGATGAACAGCGCGACCCCGATGGACACCGGCGCTGCGATGAGCAGGGCGATCGCTGCGGCGAAGGCGGTGCCGAAGGCCAGGGGTCCTACGTAGTGGGCGAAGCTCTTGCCCTGTGGCAGCTCGCTGGAGCTCGCGGTCAGTGCCGGCACCGACTCGACCACCAGGAAGAGCGCGACGCCAGCGAGCAGCACCAGGATGAGCACCCCGGCGCCGCGGGCCAGCCCGGCGAAGATCCGGTCTCCTCGCCGGTGCGACGGCGCATCGAGCGGTGTGACTGGTCCTCCGGCGATGGTGGGGGCCGCGGGTGCGCTCACCTGTCTGGTCCTCGTAGCTGTCGGCGATGGAAGCACCGAAGGTCCGGCGACCCGGTGCGTCGGGTCGCCGGAGCCTCCGGCCTCGTGCGGTGTGCGGTGATGGTCAGCCAGCCGCCTTGATCGTCTTGATCGACGTCAGGTCCTTGGCCGCCACCGCGCTCGTGATCGGGGCGGACCCGGCCGCCTTGGCCGCGGCCTGCTGGCCGGCGGCGCTGGCCACGTAGGTCTCGAACGCCTTGACCAGTGCGGCGACGTTCTTGTCCTTGTAGGTCTGGCAGACCACCTGGTAGGAGATCAGGACGAGCGGGTACGCGCTGGGGTCGGAGGACGTCCGGTCGACGTCGATGGCCAGGTCACCGGAGGGGCGCCCCGACGCGGGCTTGGACAGCTCGGCCGCCTTGGCTGCGGCCGAGGCAGAGATGCCGACCCAGCTCGAGCCGACCTTGACCTTGGCCGTGCCCAGGCCGCCGACCTGGGAGGCGTCGGCATAGCCGATGGTGCCTTCGCCACCCTTGATCGCGGCCACCACGCCCGAGGTGCCCTCGGCTCCCTCGCCGCCCTTGGCTGCCCAGGTGTCGTCCACCGGGTAGGGCCAGTCCGACCCGGCCGCCTTGCTCAGGTAGTCGACGAAGTTCTGTGTCGTGCCGGAGTCGTCCGAGCGGTGCACGGTCGAGATCGCGGTCGACGGCAGCTTCACGCCGGCGTTCTCCGCCTTGATCGCGGGGTCGTCCCACTTGGTGATCTTGTCGTTGAAGATCTTGGCGATCGTCGCAGGCGACAGCTGCAGGCTCTTGACGCCGCTCAGGTTGAACGCGACTGCGATGGGGCTGACGTAGACCGGGATGTCGATCGCGCCGGTCCCGCCGGCACAGACCGACTTCGACTTGGTGAGCTCGTCGGTGGTCAGGTAGGCGTCCGAGCCGGCGAACGGTACGCCGCCGGAGAGGAACTGCTCGCGACCGCCACCGGACCCCACCGGGTCGTAGCTGATCGTGACGTCGGGGTTGTCGGCCTGGAAACCGGCTGCCCAGGCCTGCATCGCGGCCTGCTGCGCGCTGGACCCGGCGCCGGCCAGGTTGCCGCTGAGCTTGCCGCCCGAGCCGTTGCCGGTCTGCTGCCCGGACGAGTTCGAGCCCCCGCCGCACGCGCTCAGGACGATCGCGCCGACCGCCAGGGCTGCGGCGATGCGCGACGAGCGAGAAACCTTCACGGTGTTGTCCCTCCAGGACGTCAAAGGTCGTCTTGTCGCGTCGCACGCTAGGTAGCAGAGGTGACGTGACGGCCCGGTCCGGATGAACGTCGGGTGAACGGGAACGGGCCAGGTAGCCACCGGCCTGTGACCCACGTCTCACCAGCAGGTGAACGACGCCGGGACGCCGCTCAGCCGAGCTGCACCACGCGGGAGTCGCGGCTGAACATCACATCGGTCTCCCAGCGGGTGAAGCCGAGACCGGAGTAGAGCCGGATCGCCGCCTGGTTGTCGGCCTCGACGAAGAGCATGGCCTCGTGCAGCCCGCGTTGCCGCAGGTGGCGCAGGCCGGCCAGGGTGAGCGCCTTGCCCAAGCCGGTCCCTTGCTCCGCCGGGTCGACCCCCAGCACGTAGACCTCACCGATGGGGGCGTGACCGTGCTCGGGTCGCTCGTGGTGGCGCTGGCCGCCGCCGTGCACCTTCGTCCAGTGGAAGCCGACCAGGCGGCCGTCACGCTCGGCGAGGAAGAACCCGGCTGCGTCGAACCACGGCTCCTGCATGCGCAGGTGCAGGTCCTCGATGCTCCACTGGCCCTGCTCCGGATGTCCCCGGAAGGCCAGCGCGTTCAGCGCCACCCAGGCCTCGTCGTCCGCTCCCGGGCGGAACGTCCGCACCGTGACACCGGGCGGCAGCACGGGCGTGGCGAGCGGGGCGAACAGCGACCTTCGCATCTGCCACAGGGCCCTGGACCGCTCGAAACCGAGCGAGTGTGCCAGCGCCGCGGCGCCCGGGTGCTCACCGTGGGACCAGAGCCGCAGTCGCCCGTCCGGTGTCTCGGCCACGGTTGCCTCGACCAGCGTTCGTCCCAGCCCGTGGCGCCGGTGCTCGGGATGCACCACGACCTCGGCGCTGGCACCGGCGACGACGTCGGTCACGTCCAGATGGGCGTACGCCGCGAGCTCGCCGTCCTGGTAGAGCAGGACGTTGCGGGCCGCCTGGTCACCGCCGTAGCGCAGGTGGAGCATCACGTGCTCGGACAGCGGCCGCACCCCGTCGGCCTCGGTCGCTGCCTCGACCAGCGCCGAGACGGCCGCCAGCTCGGCTGCGTCGAGCCGGCCGATGATCTCCAGGCGCACCTCGCCCGCACCCTCGGCCGTCACAGCCAGCAGGGTAGGGGTGCGGCACCCGCCACGGGTGACGCCGCACCCGACCGGCCCGGTCAGTGCGTGCTGGGCACCGGTTGGGGGAGGCCCGCGACCTGCTCACGGGCGGGCGGGAGGACAAACCGGTAGCCGACGTTGCGCACGGTGCCGATCAGGGTCTCGTGCTCCCCGCCCAGCTTGGCGCGCAGCCGCCGCACGTGCACGTCCACGGTGCGTGTGCCGCCGTAGTAGTCGTAGCCCCAGACCTCCTGCAGCAGCTGCGCTCTGGTGAAGACGCGGCCCGGGTGCTGGGCCAGGAACTTGAGCAGCTCGAACTCCTTGAAGGTGAGGTCGAGCGCTCGGCCACGGACCTTGGCCGTGTAGGTCGCTTCGTCGATGGTCACGTCGCCGCGCCGGATCTCGGCAAGGTCCTCCTCCGCGCCGCTGGCTGCCGCCGCCCGTCCGATCGCGAGCCGCAGCCGTGCCTCGACCTCGGCGGGCCCGGCCGTGTCGAGCAGCACGTCGTCGACACCCCAGTCCGCGGTGATCGCCGTCAGCCCGCCCTCGGTGGTGACCAGCAGCACCGGGCAGTCCACCCCGGTCGTCCGGATGATGCGGCACAACGACTTCGCGTGCGGCAGGTCGCGCCGGGCGTCGATGAGCAGCGCGTCGGAGGGCGGTGCCTCCAGCAGGGCGGAGGCCTCGGCGGGAGCGACC
Organism: Actinomycetota bacterium; assembly: GCA_030841245.1. GTDB lineage: Bacteria > Actinomycetota > Actinomycetes > JACCUZ01 > JACCUZ01 > JAVEDG01. The sequence continues at coordinate 327 of JAVEDG010000027.1, read as the reverse complement.
CGGATGTGGTGCGAGAGCAGGCTCAGCGCCGGGACGACCTCGGTTGAGGGCGCCAACGCGTTGGTGAGGAGCAGCAGCTGGCTCATCGGCCCCTCCGGTCCAGGGCTGTGGGGCGTCCCGTCGAGACAAGTAAACAGGGGGACGACCACCGTGGGCCCCCATGTCCGGTCTGCGAGAAGATCGCAGAGGTCCCTCCGAGCGGACCGTCGAGGCGAGGTGCAGTGATGGCGACCGGGACGATCCGCTATTGGGCGGCTGCCCGGGCGGCGGCCGGGACCCACGAGGAGGCCTTCGCCGGGCAGGTGCTGGGCGAGGTCATCGTGGCCG
>JAVEDG010000021.1 GCA_030841245.1 Actinomycetota bacterium | reverse complement strand
CGTACATCCTGAAGCTGTTCGACAACCTGGTCGCGGGCAAGGTCAAGGCCGGCTTCGAGATGCTGATCGACAACTTCAGCATCGGCATCATCGGCGGAGCCTTCGCGATCTTCGGCTACAAGGTCATCGAGCCCATCGTCAGCTGGATCACGGACCGCCTGGGTGACGGCGTGCAGAACCTCGTCAGCCACAGCCTGCTCCCGGTAGCGTCGCTGATCATCGTGCCGGCGAAGGTGCTGTTCCTCAACAACGCGATCAACCACGGCGTCCTGACCCCGCTCGGCGCGGCAGACGTGCAGCAGGCAGGCAAGTCGATCCTGTTCATGCTCGAGGCCAACCCCGGCCCTGGTGCCGGTCTGCTGCTCGCCTACCTGTTCTTCGGCCCGAAGTCGCTGCGTCCGACGGTCCCGGCGGCTCTGATCATCCAGTTCTTCGGTGGCATCCACGAGGTGTACTTCCCCTACGTCCTCATGAAGCCGCGGATGGTCCTCGCCACCATCGCCGGTGGTGCCTCCGGGATCGCGATCTTCCAGGCGTTCGGTGTCGGCCTGACCGGCCCGGCGGCGCCCGGAAGCTTCTTCGCGTTCATGGGCGTCACCGCCAAGGGCGACTACCCCGGAGTCATCCTGGGCATCGCCGTCTCCGCTGCCGTCTCCTTCTTCGTCGCCGGCGCCTTGTTCGGCTTCGGTCGCAAGAGCGACGACGAGGACGCCCTGACCGACGTCGAGATGACCAAGGCCGAGGAAGCCGTCGCGGCGAACAAGGCGAAGGGCAAGCTCGACCCACAGCCCTCGTCGTCCGAACCCGCGGCCCCCGTCGCAAACCGCAACCTGCCTTCGGAAGCCTGAGAGCTGTGCCGAGCATCGAGGGAAGTGACGTCCGCAAGCTGATCGTCGCGTGCGACGCAGGGATGGGCAGCAGTGCCATGCTGGCCGGCACCTTGCGTGGCCAGCTGAAGAAGCAGAACGTCACCGTCGAGCACAAGCCCGTCAACGAGATCCCCGCCGACGCCGACGTGATCGTCGTCCACGAGGGCCTGGCCGACCGCGCTCGCGGCATCGCACCGGACAAGCCGATCGTCGGGTTCAAGGTCTTCCTCGGCGACCCGGCCGTCACCAAAGTGGTCAATGCGATCAAGGACGGCGGCATCATCAATGGGTGAGCAGTCCTCTCTCACCGAGCTGCTCGACGTCTCGGCGATCGATCTCGGCGCGCGCGCGGCCAGCAAGGAGGACGCCGTCCGCGCGTGCGGCGACAAGCTGGTCGAGATCGGGGCGGTCGGCCCGGCGTACGTCGAGGCGATGCTCGAGCGCGAGCGAACCATCTCGACGTATGTCGGGGAGGGCGTGGCCATCCCGCACGGCACACTGGCCGGCAAGGACGCAGTGGTCAGGGATGCGCTGTGCTACCTGCGGTTCTCCGACCCGGTCGACTGGGGCGGCGAGGAGGTCACCGTGTGCGTCGGCATCGCAGCGGCCGGCGACGGCCACGTCGATGTGCTCGCAGCCCTGGCTCAGGTGCTGATGGATCCTGAGCAGGCGGCCGCGTTGCGCGCTGCCCAGCGGCCCGAGGACGTGCTGGCGGCGCTCGCACCCCGAGAAGAGGAAGAGGTCTCGACATGAAGGTGGCGCGGTTCCATGCGCCCGGCGACATCCGTGTCGAGGACGCGCCGGAGCCGGAGGTCGGCCCGGGTGAGGTGAAGATCCGGGTGCGGAACTGCTCGACCTGCGGCACCGACGTGAAGATCTTCCGGTTCGGCCATCACCACATCCGGCCGCCCCGCGTCATGGGGCACGAGGTCGCAGGGGAGGTGGTCGACGTCGGTGCCGGGGTCGAGGGCTGGTCCGACGGCGACCGGGTGCAGGTGATCGCCGCTATCCCCGACGGCACCTGTCCGGACTGCCGGCGCGGCTGGCTGACGGTGTGCCCCAACCAGGAGTCGATCGGCTACCACTACGACGGCGGTTTCGCGGAGTACATGATCGTGCCCGCCAAGGTCCTCGCGGTGAACGGGCTGAACCGGATCCCGGACGGGCTGTCGTTCGCTGAAGCCTCGGTGGCCGAGCCGTTCGCCTGTGTGCTCAACGGTCAGGAGCTCGCGCACGTCGGCGACGGCGATGACGTCGTCGTCATCGGCTCGGGGCCGATCGGCTGTCTGCACGTCCGGCTGGCCCGCGCTCGCGGGGCCGCCCGGGTGACCCTCGTCGAGCTCAACCGGGCGCGGCTCGACCAGGCCGCCACCATCGTGTCGCCGGACGTCGCGATCTGCTCCGCGGAGACCGACGCGGTCGACGAGATCGCCAAGCTGACCGACGGGCGCGGGGTCGACGTGGTCATCACGGCGGCGGCGGCGGGGCAGGCGCAGGAGCAGGCCCTCGCCATGGCCGCGCGCCGCGGACGGATCAGCCTCTTCGGCGGGCTGCCCAAAGACAACCCCTACATCAAGGCAGACTCCAACCTCGTGCACTACCGCGAGCTCACCATCGTCGGGGCCAACGGCTCGAGCCCGGCGCACAACGCGGCGGCCCTGCGCCTGATCGCCGAAGAGTCGGTCCCGGTGGCCGACCTGATCACCCACCGCCTCCCGCTGGACGAGGTCCTCACCGCGATCGACATCGTCAGCAAGGGCGAGGCGATCAAGGTGACCGTCGAACCCTGAACGCACGACCGATCGAAAGGCCAACGCCATGCCCGAGCGCACCGTCAGTATCGGCTCGAAGACCGGGCTGCACGCTCGCCCCGCGAAGCTCTTCGTGCAAGCGGCCACGAAGGCCGCGACCCCGGTCCGGATCAGCCACGGTGAGCGCGAGGTCGACGCGCGCAGCATGCTCGGCGTCCTCTCGCTCGGCGCCAAGCAGGGCGCCGAGGTGACGCTCAAGGCCGAGGGCGACCAGGCCGAGGCCACCCTCGACGAGCTCGCCGCGATGCTCGCCGCCGACCTCGACGCCGAGGAGCCGGCCGAGACGGCCGCGGCCAAGCCGGTCGATGCCTGAGGAGGCCGCACTGCTGCGTGGGCACGGGGTGAGCCCGGGCAGCGCGGTGGGTCCCGTCGTCCGGATGCCGGACCCCCTCCCCGAACCGGCGGCGGGGCCCACCGTGGTCGAGCGCGACGAGGAGGCGGCCCGCATCAGGCCGGCCATGGAAGCGGTGGCCGCCGAGCTCTGGCGCCGAGCCGGCGTCGCCGAGGGCGAGACCAAGGCGGTGCTGGAAGCGACCGCGATGATGGCGAGCGACCCGGGCCTGTCCGACCTCGCCGAGGGGGCCGTCCGCTCCGAGGGGACCCCGGCACCGCGCGCGGTCTGGGACGCCGCGAACTCCTTCCGCGACCTGCTCGCTGACGCGGGCGGCTACCTCGGTGCCCGGGCCAGCGACGTCGAGGACGTCCGCAACCGGATCGTCGGCGAGCTGCTCGGCGTCCCGCCCCCCGGCATACCCGACCCAGGTCATCCCTTCGTGCTCGTCGCGCACGACCTGGCACCGGCCGACACGGCGACGATCGACCGGACGCGAGTGCTGGCCTTCGCCACGGCCGAGGGCGGGCCGACCAGTCACACCGCGATCCTGGCCCGCTCGCTGGGGATCCCGGCAGTCGTCTCCTGCCCCGGTGTGCTGGAGCTCGCCGAGGGCACCACGGTCGTGCTCGACGGCGCGACCGGTGTGATCGACCCGGCGCCGAGCGAGGCGGCGCTCGCCGACGCGCGCGACCGGGTACGGCGGGCTGCCACCAGGGACCGGCGCTGGACCGGCAAGGGCGGCACGGCCGACGGCCGGCGGGTCAAGCTGCTCGCGAACGTGGGGGACCCGGCCGGGGCCGCCGCCGCAGCCGAGGACGGAGCCGAGGGCGTCGGGCTGTTCCGCACCGAGTTCCTGTTCCTCGACCGTGGGGACGAACCGTCTGTCGAGGAACAGACCCAGTCCTACACCGAGGTGTTCTCGGCGTTCCGGGGCCGCAAGGTCGTCGTGCGCACCCTCGACGCCGGTGCCGACAAGCCGCTGCCCTTCCTCGACCAGGGTGTCGAGGCCAACCCCGCGCTCGGGGTCCGCGGGCTGCGCATCGGCATCGCGAACCCGGGCGTGCTGGACCGACAGCTGCAGGCGATCGCGACCGCGGGCGAGCGCTCCGGGGCCGATGTCTGGGTGATGGCGCCGATGGTCGCGATCACGGCCGAGGCGGTGTTCTTCGCGGAGCGGGCCCGCGCCGTCGGACTGTCGACGGTCGGCGTCATGGTCGAGATCCCGGCGGCTGCGCTGTCGTCACGGGCCATCCTCGAGCGCGTCGACTTCGTCAGCATCGGGACCAACGACCTCTGTCAGTACACCCTGGCCGCTGACCGGATGTCCGGTGCCCTCGCGGCGCTGAACGACCCGTGGCAGC
>JAVEDG010000006.1 GCA_030841245.1 Actinomycetota bacterium | reverse complement strand
CGCTCGAGGCCGAGCTGCTGGCCGGCCTCGAGACCGTCGAGGAGCAGCTGCGGGACGCGGTGAAGAGCAACAACCACTTCGTCGCCGAGGCCTCGCGCCACCTCGTCGAGGCCGGTGGCAAGCGCTTCCGGCCGCTTCTCGTGCTGCTCGCGGCCCAGCTCGGTGACTCGACCGCGACGGGGGTCGTCCCGTCCGCTGTGGTCGTCGAGCTGACGCACCTCGCCACGCTCTACCACGACGACGTGATGGACGAAGCCGGCATGCGGCGCGGTGCGGTCAGCGTGAACGCGCGCTGGGGCAACACGGTCGCAATCCTCACCGGTGACTTCCTGTTCGCGCGGGCGTCCGACATCCTCGCCGACCTGGGACCGGAGTGCGTCCGGCTGCAGGCCCGCACGTTCGAGCGGCTGGTCACCGGTCAGATACGTGAGACGGTCGGGCCGGTCGAGGGCGAGGACCCGGTCGAGCACTACCTGTCGGTGCTGTCCGACAAGACCGCCTCGCTGATCGCGACCTCGGGCCGGTTCGGCGCAATGCTTTCGGGGGCCGGCGATGTGGCCGTCGACATCATGACGCGCTACGGCGAGCGGATCGGTGTCGCGTTCCAGCTCTCCGACGACCTGCTCGACGTCGCCTCCGAGTCAGGCGTCTCGGGCAAGACTCCCGGCACCGACCTGCGCGAAGGCATCCCGACGCTGCCGGTGCTGCACTTCCGCCGGATGGCCGATCCCGCCGACCCGGGTGACGCCCGCCTTCTGGAGCTGCTCGACGGCGACCTAGCCGACGATGCCCGCCACGGCGAGGCGCTGGCCTCGCTGCGGGCGCACCCGGCGATGGAGACGGCGCGCGACGAGGTGCAGCGCTGGGCCGACGACGCGCGTGAGGTGCTCACGCCGCTGCCCGACAGCCCGACCCGCCGGGTGCTGGCCGCCCTCTGCGACACGGTCGCGCTGCGCAGCAGCTGACGGCTCGGCGCCGGCCGGTGCGCCGTCGAGCTGCTCAGCAGGCCGTGCGGATCGGCGGTCGCCGCAGACCTCCCTCGTCGCCCCGACGATAGCCCCGTGACACCGGGGACCGGTGGCGGATGATCTTGAGGCGGCTGAGCCCGAACCGCAGCCTGCCAGCGCTCAAGATCGTCTACGCCGAGGCAGCTGCTTGCTGATCTTGAGACCTGGCAGCCACCTGCTCGCCGTACCGCTGCACAAGATCAGCGAACAATCGTGATCTTGAGCCAACGCGCGGCCCACGGTCAGTCGACGGTCAGCCGATCCGGTCAGCTAACGGCCTGTCGATCAGTCGATGGTCCAGGTGTCCGACCCGGCGAGCAGGGTCGCCAGGTCGCCCTCGCCCTGGGTCGCGCGCGCCTTGTCCAGCTGGTCGCTCATCATGTCGTCATAGACCGGCCGGTCGACCGCCCGGAAGACGCCGATCGGGGTTCGGGCCAGCGAGATGTCGGCGAGCCGGGACAGCTCGAAGGCGTGCGAAGGGTCGTCGTTGTGCGGGTCGTGCACCAGCAGACCAGCCTCGCCCTGCTCGGCCACCTCGCCGGCGACCAGCCCGTTGCCCGGCGACCGGTACAACCCGTGCTCTGCGTTCGCGCCCCAGCGGATCGGGGCACCGTCCTCGAGCCGGATGGTGAAGTCGTCACGAGTCGCCGGGTCCTTCAGCGGCTCGAAGGCCTCGTCGTTGAAGATGTTGCAGTTCTGGTAGATCTCGACGAAGGCCGAACCGCGGTGGGCCGCGGCGGCACGCAGCACCGACGTGAGGTGCTTGCGGTCGGAGTCGATCGAGCGCGCCACGAAGGTCGCGTCGGCGCCGAGTGCGAGCGAGAGCGGGTTGAACGGCGCGTCCAGCGACCCGAACGGCGTCGACTTGGTGATCTTGCCCAGCTCGGACGTGGGGGAGTACTGCCCCTTCGTCAGCCCGTAGATCCGGTTGTTGAACAGCAGGATCTTCAGGTTGACGTTGCGGCGCAGGGCGTGGATCAGGTGGTTGCCGCCGATCGAGAGGCCGTCACCGTCTCCGGTCACCACCCAGACCGACAGGTCCTGCCGCGACGACGCCAGACCGGTGGCAATCGCCGGCGCCCGCCCGTGGATCGAGTGCATGCCGTAGGTGTTCATGTAGTACGGGAACCGCGACGAGCAGCCGATCCCCGACACGAAGACGGTGTTCTCGCGCGCGATACCGAGCTCGGGCATGAACGACTGGACCGCCGCGAGGATCGCGTAGTCACCGCAGCCCGGGCACCAGCGGACCTCCTGGTCGGTCTTGAAGTCCTTGGCCTTCTGCGGTTCGCGTGCCTTGGGCACCAGCCGCAAGGACGGGAAGTCGCTCTCGCTCACTGCTCGTTCACCTCCTCGATGACACCGGTGATCACGGACGCCAGCTCCTCCGCCTTGAAGGGCATGCCACGCACCCGGTTGTAGCTGATCGCGTCGACCAGGAAGCGCGCCCGGACCAGCATTGCGAGCTGACCGAGGTTCATCTCGGGTACGAGCACCCGGTCGTAACGGCGCAGCACGTCGCCGAGGTCCGACGGGAACGGGTTGAGGTGGCGCAGGTGGGCCTGCGCGACCGAGAGGCCCTCACGCCGTACGCGACGGCAGGCCGCCCCGATCGGCCCGTACGTCGAGCCCCAGCCCAGCACCAGCACGCGCGCCAGACCGTCGGGGTCCTCGACATCGGTCGGCGGGATGGTGGCGGCGATGCCGTCGACCTTGGCCTGCCGGGTGCGCACCATCAGGTCGTGGTTGGCCGCGTCGTAGGAGATGTTGCCCGTCCCGTCCGCCTTCTCGATGCCGCCGATGCGGTGCTCCAGACCGGCGGTCCCGGGGACCGCCCAGGGCCGCGCGAGCGTGGTCGCGTCGCGCAGGTACGGCCAGAACTCGCCGTCGGGGCGGTTGGGCTCGGTGGTGAACTCCACCGTCAGGTCCGGCAGGTCCTCGACGGCGGGGATGCGCCATGGCTCGGAGCCGTTGGCGAGGTAGCCGTCGGAGAGCAGGATCACCGGCACGCGGTACGTCGTGGCGATCCGCGCCGCCTCCAGCGCCGTCTCGAAGCAGTCGGCCGGCGAACGGGGCGCCACGATCGGCACCGGGGCCTCGCCGTTGCGGCCGAACATGGCCTGCAGCAGGTCGGCCTGCTCGGTCTTGGTCGGCATCCCGGTCGACGGACCGGCCCGCTGCACGTCCACGACGATCAACGGCAGCTCGAGCGAGACGCCGAGCCCGACCGTCTCGGCCTTGAGCGCGAGGCCGGGACCCGACGTCGAGGTGACGGCCAGCGACCCGCCGTACGCCGCGCCGAGCGCTGCGCCCACTGCCGCGATCTCGTCCTCTGCCTGGAAGGTGCGCACGCCGAAGCGCTTGTGCTTGCTCAGCTCGTGCAGGATGTCCGAGGCCGGGGTGATCGGGTAGGACCCGAGGAACAGCGGGAGGCCGGTCTGTTTCGACGCGGCCACCAGGCCGTAGGCCAGTGCCAGGTTGCCCGAGATGTTGCGGTAGGTGCCCGATGGGAGCCGGGCCGGCTTGATCTCGTAGGAAACCGAGAAGTCCTCGGTGGTCTCGCCGAAGTTCCAGCCGGCGTTGAAGGCCGCGATGTTGGCCCGCATGATCTGCTCGTTCTTGGCGAACTTGACCTCGAGGAACTTCAGCGTGCCCTCGGTGGGCCGGTTGTACAGCCACGACAGCAGGCCGAGCGCGAACATGTTCTTCGCGCGCTCGGCCTCCTTCTTGGTGATCGAGAACTCCTTGAGCGCCTCGACCGTCATCGAGGTCAGCCCGATGGGGTGCACGTTGTAGGCCTCGAGGGAGCCGTCGTCGAGCGGGTTGGCCTCGTAGCCGACCTTGGTCAGGTTCCGCTTGGAGAACTCGTCGGTGTTGACGATCAGGTCGGCGCCGCGCGGCAGGTCCTCGAGGTTCGCCTTCAGGGCGGCCGGGTTCATGGCCACCAGAACGTCCGGCCGGTCGCCCGGGGTCATGATGTCGTGGTCGGCGAAGTGCAGCTGGAAGGCCGAGACTCCGGGAAGGGTGCCGGCGGGCGCCCGGATCTCCGCAGGGAAGTCGGGCAGGGTCGACAGGTCGTTGCCGAAGGACGCGGTCTCGGTGGTGAACCGGTCGCCGGTGAGCTGCATCCCGTCGCCTGAGTCGCCCGCGAACCGGATGATCACGCGGTCGAGCTGCCGCACGTCCTTGCTCATTGCCACCATGTTACGTCGCCACAGCGGCGGCTACGTGGTATTGCGGCTGTTCCGTGGACGCTGGTCACCCGGTCCACCGGTACGCCGTACGCCGGGTGCGCCCTGCGGGAGCTGCTCGGCCTAGACTGCCCCACGGAGCGAGGAGGCGCTGATGGACGGCTTCTACGGCGGCTATGGGCTGGTCGGGCTCCTGCTCCTCGTGGGCGTGTTGTTCGTCACGGTGGCGTTCGTCGCCAATGGCCTGCTCCGCCCCACCGTGCCCGGTGGTGACAAGACCGTCACCTATGAGTGCGGCGTCGACCCGGTAGGCGAGGGCTGGGCCCAGAACCACATCCGCTACTACGTGTTCGCCTACCTCTACGTCGTGTTCGCGGTCGACGCGATCTACCTGTTCCCCTGGGCCACTGTGTTCGCGGCGCCGGGGTTCGGAGCAGCGACCCTGGTCGAGATGTTCGTCTTCATCGGGTTCCTCGCGGTCGGCCTGCTCTACGCCTGGAAGAAGGGGGTCCTCTCGTGGGTCTAGATCGGTCCCCTTTCACGACGTACGACGGGGGGAGCGCGTGACCGTCGACCTACCGCACCCCACGGTCGGCCCGTTGCAGCGGATGGCCCCCGAGCCGATGCGGCTGATCCTCAACTGGGGCCGGCGCTACAGCCTGTGGGTGTTCAACTTCGGGCTGGCCTGCTGCGCCATCGAGTTCATCGCGTCCTCGATGTCGCGCCACGACTTCATCCGGCTCGGGGTCATCCCGTTCGCTCCCGGTCCGCGCCAGGCCGACCTGATGGTGGTGTCGGGGACGGTGACCGACAAGATGGCGCCGGCGGTCAAGCGGCTGTACGAACAGATGCCCGAGCCCAAGTACGTCATCTCGTTCGGCGCGTGCTCCAACTCGGGCGGCCCCTACTGGGACTCGTACTGCGTCACCAAGGGCGTCGACCAGATCGTGCCGGTGGACGTCTACGTGCCCGGCTGCCCGCCCCGGCCGGAGGCGCTGCTGCAGGGCATCCTGCGCCTCCAGCAGAAGATCGCGGCGGAGTCGCTCGCTGACCGCTACACCCCGCACGCACCCGTCGGGCCGATCGAGACGGTCCCGGTGCTGTCGACCCCGACGGACCTGCTGCGCCCGGATGGTCGATGAGCGCCGGACCGGTCGGCTCGCATGCACGTTCCCTGGCCGAGCGCTTCGCGCAGGCCACCGCCGAGGAGTCCCACGGGCAGGTCACCGTCGACGTCATGCCGGCCGACTGGCAGCCGGCCCTGACCGTTGCCCGCGACGAGCTCGGCTTCACCTACTTCGACTGGCTCACCGCGGTCGACCAGCTCGACGACGCCGATCGCCCCGGGTTCGACGTGGTGGCCCACGTCTGGTCCGTCCCGCGGCGCGAGCACCTGCTGGTCCGCACCCGGGTGCCTGCGGCCGAGCCGCGCCTGGCCACTCTCACCGGTGTCTATGCCGGCGCGTCCTGGCACGAACGAGAGACCTTCGAGATGTTCGGCGTCGACTTCGACGGCCATCCGCACCTCGTTCCGCTGCTGCTGCCGGACGGCTTCGAGGGCCACCCCCTCCGCAAGGAGTTCGTGCTCGCCGCGCGGGCCGCGAAGCCCTGGCCGGGCGCCAAGGAGCCGGGGGAGTCCGACGCCGACGGCGCCGGCTCGCCCAGCCGCCGCAAGACGCGGCCCCCTGGCGTACCCGACCCGGCGGAATGGGGCCCGCACCCGCCCTCCGGTGCGGCCGTCGAGGCACCACCGGACCCGCCATGACGGTGAGCGACGTGCTCGAGGCGGCGGCGCGCGTCGTCGGCGTCCTGGTCGTCTTCCTGACCCTTCCGCTGCTCGTCGGGCAGACCGAGCACAAGGCGATGGCGCACATGCAGTCACGACTCGGCCCGATGTACGCCGGCGGGTTCCACGGCTGGGCCCAGCTGGTGGCCGACGGCGTGAAGTTCGCGCAGAAGGAGGACATCGTCCCGGCGGCCGCGGACCGGGTCGTCTTCAAGATCGCTCCCGCGGTCGCGTTGATCCCGTACCTGGTCGTGCTCGTCGCGATCCCGGTCGGGCCGGGCAACCAGGTCGGCCAGGCTCTCGACGCCGGCCTGTTCGTTGTTCTGGCGGTGATGGCGGTCGGCGTGCTCGGGACGCTGATGGCGGGCTGGGCGAGCGCGAACAAGTTCTCGCTGCTGGGTGGGCTCCGCACCGCCGCCCAGCTGATGGCCTACGAGCTCCCCTTCATCCTGGCCGCCGCGTCGGCGGCGATGGCCGCCGGGACGCTGTCGCTGCCGGGCATCGTGGCCGCATGGAACCCGTGGTGGCTGCTCTGGCAGCTCCCGGGGGCAGCCGTCTTCTTCGTCGCCGGCCTCGCCGAGCTGCAGCGCCCGCCCTTCGACATGCCGGTCGCGGACTCCGAGATCATCTTCGGGGCCTACACGGAGTACACCGGCCTGCGCTTCGCACTGTTCCTGCTCGCCGAGTACGCCGGGATCGTGGTGCTGTGCGCGCTCACCACGGTGCTGTTCCTCGGCGGCTGGCACGGACCCTTCCCCGACCAGCTCGGCTGGCTCTGGACGCTGGTCAAGACCCTCGCCCTGTCCTTCGTGGTGATCTGGGTCCGGGTCGCCTACCCACGGCTGCGCGAGGACCAGCTCCAGCGGCTGGCCTGGCAGGGGCTGGTGCCGCTCGCACTCCTCCAGCTCGCGGTGACCGGCGTGGTGCGGGTCGCGCTCGGCTGAACCTTCGTCGCCCGGCCGGGCGAGGAAGCACACGGAACTCTGCGTGGAGAGGCGGTCGTGGTGGCACGAGCGGGCGAGGTCATCGAGAACCCGGTGACCGGGGAACGGATGACCTTCCGCCGCACCCGCGACGACACGGGCGGCGCCGAGCTCGAGGTCGAGCTGGAGCTGGCCCCCGGTGCGTTCCTGCCCCTCAAGCACGTCCACGCCCGCCAGGAGGAGCGCTTCACCGTCCTGGCCGGGGCGCTGCGGTTCAGCAGCGGATCCGCGACGACGGTGCTCGAGCCGGGGGCCACCGTCGCGGTGCCGGCGGGAACGCCACACGCCTGGGCGCCGGCCGGGGGCGACGGGGCCCGCGTGGCTGTCCTGTTCACGCCGGCGCTTGCCACCGAGCTGTTCTTCGAGAGCTTCTTCGCCCTGGCCAGGGACGGCAAGGTCAACGACAAGGGTGTCGCCAACGTGGTGCGGATGGGACAGCTCGGCCGCGCGTACGACGTGTACCTCGCCGGTCCGCCGGTCGCCCTCCAGCGGCCGGTCTTTGCTGCCCTCGACCTGCTCGGGCGGCTGCTGGGCTATCCGCGGCTCCCCAGGTAGCCGGCGGTCGCTCGCTGGAGTTGCATCCGCCTTTTGGTGCTACCCGCCCCGGCTCACCCCCACGACGGGGCGGGTCCAATAGCCTGGCCCCGCACCCGCGGCGGGTGTGCCCGTCGAGCTGGAGGCGGTGGCAGTCGGTGGCATTTCCCGGCAGCGGTCTGGCGAAGGGTCTCGCGGTGACTCTGCGCACCATGACGCGGCGGTCGGTGACCGCGCAGTACCCCGACGTCAAGCCCGAGCTCCCGCCACGGAGCCGCGGAGTCATCGCGCTGATGGAGGAGAACTGCACGGTCTGCATGCTGTGCGCGCGCGAGTGCCCGGACTGGTGCATCTACATCGACTCGCACAAGGAGACGATCCCCGCGCCGCCCGGTGGACGCGAGCGCGCGCGCAACGTCCTGGACCGCTTCGCGATCGACTTCTCGCTGTGCATGTACTGCGGGATCTGCATCGAGGTGTGCCCGTTCGACGCCTTGTTCTGGACCCCGGAGTTCGAGTACGCCGAGCTCGACATCCGCGACATGACCCACGAGAAGGGCCGCCTCGGTGAGTGGATGGCCACGGTCCCGGCGCCCCCGGCCGACGACCCGCACGGTGCCCGCGCGAAGGAGGTCGACGCGGCCCGCAAGTCGGCGGACCGGGCCGAGGCGACCGACGCGGCGAGCCCCGACGCAGCCAAGCCCGACGCGGCCCCCAGCGGTGGCGACGAGCCGGCGGTCGACACGTGACCGTCGAGGTGCTGTTCGGCCTGCTCGGGGTGGTCGCTACTGGTTCGGCGCTGTTGGTCGTCACCACTCGCCAGATGGTCCACGCGGCGCTGTGGCTCGTCGTCACCCTCGGTGCGGTGGCGGGCTGCTACCTGCTGCTGTCGGCCGAGTTCGTCGCCTGGGTGCAGGTGCTGATCTACATCGGTGCGGTCGTGGTGCTGCTGCTGTTCGGCCTGATGCTGACCCGGGCTCCGATCGGTGCGTCGGTCGATCTCGACGCATCGATGGCTCAGCGTCTTGCCGCGGCGGTGGTCGCTGGCGCCACTGCCGGTGTGCTCGTCGTTTCGCTGGTCGACGCCTTCCGTGGTGAGCACATCGCCCTGGAGACCGACCGGCCGCGCGGGCACTCGAGCGCTGTGGGGGCGGCCCTGTTCCGCGACTGGGTGCTGCCGTTCGAGGTCCTGTCGGTGCTGCTGCTGGCCGCGCTGGTCGGGGCGATCGTGCTCTCGCGGCGCGATGTGTCAGAGCCCGCGGAGCGGGGCGTCACCTGATGCCCTTGCTGCTCCCGGTGCTGCTCGCCGCCCTGCTCTTCTCGATCGGCATCTATGGCGTGCTGGCGCGGCGGAACGCGATCCTCGTGCTGATGGCCGTCGAGCTGATGCTCAACGCGGTGAACCTCAACCTGGTGGCGTTCGACGTGTGGCTGCGCGACCGGCTGCTCGCCGGCCAGGTCTTCACGCTCTTCGTCATCACCATCGCCGCCGCGGAGATCGGGCTCGGACTGGCGATCATCCTGCTCGTGTTCCGCAACCGCGCCACTGCGGCGCTCGACGAGCTGCGCGACCTGCGCGAGCAGGACCTGGCGCCGGCCGGGCGACTCGGCGAGAGCGGGACGGACGGCGGCACCGAACCGGCGGTCACCTCGTGACGCTGGTGGTCGGGGCAGTCCTGGCGCCGTTCCTGGCAGCCCTGGTCGGTCTCGCGCTGGGCAAGCGGTCGCCGCGCAGCCCCGTCCCGGTCGCCGTGTCCGGCGCGGCCGTCGCCCTCGTCGCGACGGCTGTGCTGGCGGTGCGAGCCTCGACCGACACTGCGCTGTCCGACGGGCTGCACGTCGGCAGGGTGCCGACGGGGACGTTCCCGATCGGCATCGACCTGCACGTCGACGGGCTGGCCGCTCTCGTGTCGTGCGCTGTCGGCGTGGTCGCGTTCGCCGTGCAGGTCTACTCCACGGCGTACCTCAAGGGGGACCCGCGCTACTCGTCGTACGCCGCGTTCGTGTCGCTCTTCACCTCCGCGATGCTGCTCGTCGTCTTCGCCGACGACCTCATGGTGCTGCTCGTCGGCTGGGAGGTCATGGGTGTCTGCTCCTACTTCCTGATCGGCCACCACTGGGAGCAGGAGGATGCCAGGGCCGGCGCGGTCAAGGCCTTCGTCGTGACCCGGATCGGTGACGTCGGGTTCCTGTTCGGCATCTTCACCGTTGCGCACGCGGCCGGCACGTTCTCGATCTCGACGGTCGATGCGCGCGCGAGCGGGCTGTCCACCACGACGGCGACGGTCGCCACGCTGCTGCTGCTCTGCGGCGTCGTCGGCAAGTCGGCCCAGTTCCCGCTGCACACGTGGCTGCCCGACGCGATGGCCGGACCGACACCGATCAGCGCGCTGATCCACGCGGCCACGATGGTCGCTGCCGGCATCTACCTCGTCGCGCGGCTCTATCCCGTGTTCCTCGCCGCCCCCGCCACGCTCGCTGTCATGGCGGTGATCGCCTCGGTCACGATGCTGGGCGCGGCGCTCGCCGGGCTCGCGCAGGACGACATCAAACGGGTGCTCGCCTACTCCACGGTGAGCCAGCTCGCCTACATGCTGGCGGGGCTCGCGGTCGGATCGGCGGCTGCGGCCGGGTTCCACCTGCTCACTCACGCCGCATTCAAGGCGCTGCTCTTCCTCGCCGCCGGCTCGGTGATCCACGCGGTCGGCACCAACCTGATGCCGGACATGGGCGGCCTGCGACGGCCGATGCCGCTGACCTTCGCGACGATGACGATCGGGCTGGGGGCCCTGGTCGGCGTCCCGCCGCTGTCCGGGTTCTTCTCCAAGGAGGCGGTGCTCGGTGCGGCCGAGGACGCCGCGCGCCACCACGGCCCGGTGGCCTCGTGGGCCGGGTGGCTGGTGCTCGTCACAGGCATCGTCACGGTCGCCGTCACCGCGGCGTACGTCACACGGATGTGGCTGCTCACCTTCTTCGGGGCACCACGCAGCCCGGTCGCAGCGCACGAGCCCTCTCGCGCCATGACCTGGCCGCTCGTGGGCCTCGCGGTACCCGCGGCGGCCCTCGGGCTCGTCGGCCTGGACGCGGGATGGCTGGGCGAGCACCTCGGCGTACCGGGCGAGGCGCACGTCGGCCTGCTCACGTCGGTGCTCTCCGTGCTGTTCGCAGCGGCCGGCGCCGGTGTGGTCGTGCTGGCCTGGCGCCGCGAGCCCGGGGTCGACCCGACGCTGGTGCTCGCCCGATGGCGCGGTGTGCTCGTCGACGCGTTCTACGTCGACTCGTTCTACGACCGGGTCGCGGTCCGCCCGACTCGTGCGCTGGCCAGGGCGGTGGGCCTGGTCGACACCGGCGTGGTCGATGCCGCTGCCGTCGGATCGGGCACGTCCGCGACCCGC
Organism: Actinomycetota bacterium; assembly: GCA_030841245.1. Lineage (GTDB taxonomy): Bacteria > Actinomycetota > Actinomycetes > JACCUZ01 > JACCUZ01 > JAVEDG01. Next base: position 305 of record JAVEDG010000006.1, on the reverse strand, counting down.
CTGGCCGGTGTGCTGCGCCGGGCGCAGGCCGGCAACGTCCAGGCGTACCTGACCGGGCTGCTCGCCGGAGTCGTCCTGCTCACCGTCGGGCTGGTGACCCTGACGTGAGCTCGATGATCCTGCCCCTGCTGCTCGGGTCCCCCCTGGCCGGCGCGCTGGTGCTCCTGCTGCTGCCGTCCGGCATCGCCGACCGGTTCGCGGTGCGCGGCGGCACGGCGGTGGCCGCGCTCACCACCGGCGTGGCCGTGTGGGCGACCGCGGTGCGCCCGACGACGGACGTCTCGTGGCTGCCGAGCCTCGGGCTG
>JAVEDG010000118.1 GCA_030841245.1 Actinomycetota bacterium | reverse complement strand
CCCCCGAGCGGTGCGTCACGGCCAGACGGCGACCGAGCTCGGCTGCCGCGTCGCGGGCCGGCCGCGTCTGTGCGACCCGATCGAGCACCAGGCGGCCCGGCTCGACCGACCGGACGCCGACGACGGTGGCACCGCCGGGTGCCGCGCGCAGCCACTCGAGACCGGCCGCCTCCACCGCGAAGAACCCGGCCGGCGCGTCCTCGCGCGCCTTGGTGAACGAGTCGCTCACGCGGCGCCGACGCCCGCCCTCACCAGCTCGTCGACGATGCCGCGCGCGGCCCGCTCGGCCTGCTCGACGACGGTGTCGAAGTCGCGGTCGTCGCCGTAGTAGGGGTCGGCCACGTCGAGGTCCCATTCCTCGGCGGACTCGTCGAAGCTGCGCAGCAGCCGCACCTTCTCGCGATCGGCGGGGGTGGGCGCCAGGGCGCGCAGGCTGCTCAGGTGGCCGGCGTCGAGGGCGACCACGAGGTCGGTCCTGGCGAACCAGGACCGGTCGAACTGGCGGGCACGGTGCGCCGACCCGTCGTACCCGCTGCGCAGCAACGCGGCGCGGGCCCGGCCGTCCGCCCGGTCGCCGACGTGCCAGTTGCCGGTGCCGGCCGAGTCGACCTCGACCGCGTGCGTGAGCCCCTCCTCGTCGAGCAGCCGACGCGTCACCGCCTCGGCGATCGGTGAGCGGCAGATGTTCCCGGAGCAGACGAAGCAGATGCGGTACACGCCACCAGTCTCTCAGCGTGGTCGTACGAGTCGCCGCCGCCGGGTCCGCGACGGACGGCCGGTCTACGTTGTGGTCATGGCGGCCCGGACGTGAAGCTGACCCTCGACCTGCACGACATCTACAACCGTGGGGACGACATCGATCGCGCGCTGCGCGCCGTCATCGACGAGGCGGTGGCGAAGAAGGCACCGCTCGTCGAGATCATCCCGGGCAAGGGGTCGGGCGCTCTGAAGAAGCGAGTCCTTCGCTTCCTGGACCAGAAGGAGATCAAGGCGCTCTACCACCGCGTGGAGAAGGACTCGGACAACTTCGGCCGGATCTTCGTGCACTTCCGCTGGAAGCACTCCCGCCGCCGCCACTGACCGTACGTGACGTCGCCAGGAGCCGACGGCTAGCGTCGGCCCGGTGAGCTTCGACGTCGCCGCCACGGCCTACGACCGCTTCATGGGGCGTTTCTCGGGGCCGCTCGCCGGAGTCTTCGCCGACGCGGCGGGCGTGCGGCCCGGGTTGCGGGCGCTCGACGTCGGATGCGGACCAGGAGCGCTCACGTCGGTGCTCGTGCAGCGGCTGGGGGCCGAGCGCGTCACTGCTGTCGACCCGTCGCCGCCGTTCGTCGAGGCGGTCCGGTCCCGGCTGCCTGGAGTCGAGGTCACCGCGGGCAGCGCCGAGTCACTCGCGTTCGCGGACGACAGCTTCGACGTCACGCTCGCGCAGCTGGTCGTGCACTTCATGGCGGACCCGGTGTCCGGCCTCGCCGAGATGGCCCGAGTGACCAGTCCGGGCGGGGTCGTGGCCGCGTGCGTCTGGGACCACGGAGGTGACAGCGGGCCGCTGTCGCTGTTCTGGCGGGCCGTGCGCGACGTCGATCCGCAGGCCGCCGGCGAGGCCGGCCTGCCCGGGTCGCGGGAGGGGCACCTCGTGGCGCTCTGCGAGGCCGCCGGGCTTCAAGGGCCGGCGTCGAGCCGGCTCACGGTCACCGTCACGTTCGGCTCGTTCGAGCAATGGTGGGAGCCGTACACGCTGGGCGTGGGGCCGGCCGGCGCCTACGTCGCGGCACTGGACGACGTACGCCGGGACGCGGTCCGCGCGCGCTGCGAGGCGCTGCTGCCGCCACCGCCGTTCGACGTGGCCGCGTCCGCCTGGTGCGTCCGCGCCGACGTATGACCCCACGGCCGGGCGCTGGGGTCCGGCCCGCGGCATGCCGGGCGCGTCGGCAGCGCCGGCCTCAGACGCCGATGGTCACAGGTGACGGTGGCGGGCCGTCCTCGAGCAGCCGCCGGACGAGACCAGCCAGGTCGCGCGGGGCCAGCACGTCCTCGGCCGCTTCGAGCTCGCGCAGGGTCCACCACCGGTGCTCGGGTACGGTCTCGCGCTCCAGGTCGGTGAAGCCCGACGTGTCCACGTCGAACGACGGTGTCCGCGCAAGGAACCACAGCTCGCGCAGGTCGGCGAGGACCCCGTAGAACCGGACGACGTGGCGCCGGTTCCAGATGTGCGGACCGAGCACGACCTCGGCCAGGCCGGTCTCCTCACGGACCTCGCGCCGGGCTGCGTCCTCGGCCGACTCACCCGCCTCGATGCCGCCCCCGGGCGGGAACCAGAACCGCACCTCGGGCGCCACCGGGTCGTGGCCGCGGAACAGCAGCACCCGGTCGCGGCCGTCGACGAGCAGGACACGGGCCGTCGGCCGCACAGGTGTGCGAAGCGCGGTCCGCGCGGCGTCGGGAAACGAGTCCGCGACGTGGTCGGGCTCGAATCCGAGGTCGGGCCAGCTGCGACCGAGGTGCAGCCAGACGCAGCCGATGCCGGCGGCCCGCGCACCCGCCATGTCGGCGGTCGCGCTGTCGCCGATCATCCAGGCGCCTTCGAGGGACTCCCTGCAGCGCCGCGCTGCCCGCGCAAAGATGTCCGGGTCCGGTTTCCGGATGCCTTCGACCTCGGAGACGCAGACCGCGTCGACCAGTGGCTCCAGCCCGGCGGCGGCGATCTTGCGGAGCTGGCTCAGCGAGCCGTTGGTCACCACAGCGACCCGCCAGCCCTGCTCACGCACGTCGACGAGGGCGTCCACGACACCGGGACCCTGCCGGAACGTGTCGGCGAACTGGACGAGATAGGTGGCGACCAGTGAGTCCACGGAGTCGTCCAGCCCGAGGCGTTCCCGCAGGTCGGCGAACAGCTCGTCCCTTGGCCGCCACCCGTCCTGGTCCGCCTCGACCAGCCACGCGACGAAGTCCTCGTCACGTCCGTGTCGACGGGCCAGGTCGGAAGCCCACTCGGCGAACAGCTCACGTCGCGGCACGAGGGTGTCGTCGAGGTCGCACATGAGCACGGGCATCCGCTCATCATGCCGAGTCACGTTCTGTCGGCGCCGTCCGACTTGTGACCTCAGCGGTCGAGCAGGCGCCACATGGCCCTGGCCCGCCGCGACGGCCGGCCGGTGCGCTCCTCCTCGGCGTCCGCGCCGCCCATCACCTTCAGCGAACCGCTGACCCCGATCCAGCGCAACGGCTCGGGCTCCCAGCGGCGCGAGCGGTGGCCGACCCAGGGAAGCCGCGTGAGGTCGGTGTCACGTCCCAGCACCAGGTCGGCGAGGGTGCGGCCGGCGAGGTTCGTCGTGCCGACGCCGTCTCCGACGTACCCACCGGCCCATCCGAGACCGGTCGCACGGTCCAGGCCGACCGACGCGCACCAGTCGCGGGCGATGCCGAGCGGCCCGCCCCAGGTGTGCGTGATCGCGGCGTCGCGCAGCACCGGGAACAGGTCGACCAGGGTATGGCGCAACGAGTCGAACACCGTCGGCTCGCGGTCCTGCTCGGGCCGGACCCGCGACGCGAAGTGGTAGGGCGCACCGCGCCCGCCGAACGCCAGCCGGCCGTCAGCGGTGCGCTGCCCGTAGATGATCAGATGGCGCAGGTCGTTGAAGGTCTCGCGGTGCCGGAGCCCGATCCGCTCCCAGACGTCGGTGCCGAGCGGCTCGGTCGCGATCATCAGCGAGTAGACAGGAGCGACGGTACGCCGTTGGCCGGCCAGCCCCGGTGTGTAGCCCTCGGTCGCCCGGATCACCACGTCGGCCCGCACCCGGCCGCGGTCGGTGTGCACCAGCCCGGGCCCGATCGAGCGCACCTCGGTCGACTCGTGGACCGTGACGCCGCCCCGCTCGACGACGCGTGCCAGTCCGCGGACGAGGCGCGCCGGATGGATGGCTGCGCAGTGCGGCGTGAAGGTCCCTCCGAGAACGCGGGTGGCGTGCACCCGCTCCATCGCCTCGTCGGGTCCGAGCCAGGCCAGGTCCTCGGGGCCGAGTCCCCACCGGCGCGCGTCGTCCACCTCGGCCTTCGCACGGGCCAGCTGGCCCCGGTTGCGCGCCACCTCGACGGTGCCCCCCTTGTCGAAGTCGCAGTCGATGCCCTCCTGGGCGGCGACCTTGCCGACCTCGTCGACGGTGGCCTGCATCGCCCGCGCCTGGTCGACCGCCGCGGTGCTGCCGTACCGCTTCGCGAGCCATCCGGTCGGAGCCGGGAAGAGGGCGGAGCACCAGCCGCCGTTCCGGCCGCTCGCACCGAAGCCGGCGACCTCCCGCTCCAGCACGACGATGCGCAGCGACGGGTCGACCCGCGAGAGGTAGTAGGCCGTCCACAGCCCGGTGAACCCCGCCCCGACGATCGCGACGTCGGCTTCCCGGTCCCCGGGCAGCGCAGCGCGGGGCGTCCAGTCGTCGTCCGCGGTGTCGTGCCAGAGCGACAGGTCGCGGTAGGCGCGCGTCACGGGCGCTCGGTGACGTACGGCGGGACGGCGATCCCGGGCCGCAGGTCCGGTGCGGGAAGCGGTTCGCCGTAAGCCGTCCGGATGGGCACGACGCCGGCCCAGACCGGCAGGTCGACGTCGCCCGGGTCGTCGTCCGGCCAGCCGTCGCTGACCTTCACCGACCACTCCTCGATCGCCAGCTCGACGATGAGCGTCGCGGCCAGCTCCTTGCGGTGGTGGGCCCGCAGGTCGGTCCGGCGGCCGGGCAGCAGGTGGTCGGTCAGCAGGTCGAGCGCCGCCGCCTTGTGCTCCTCCGGGACGGCCGTGGGCCGGCCGAGCACCATGGCGCCGCGGTAGCGCATCGACGACTCGAACGCCGACCTGGCGAAGACCAGTCCGTCGAGCAGCGTCACGGTGAGGCAGCACCGCGAACCCTCGGCGAGCCGCCGCATCAGCCGCGAACCGGTCGACCCGTGCAGCAGCAGCCGGTCGCCGTCGCGGGCGTAACCCATCGGCAGCACGAACGGCTGGTCGTCGTCGACGACCGCCACGTGGGCGACCAGGCCCGCGTCCAGCACTGCATCGAGCACGGACCGCTCGTCCACCTGCTTCTCCGGCAGGCGCCGGATGCGGGTGCGCTGTGATGCGCTCAGAGCCGCGACCACGCCTCGGTCAGGACCGAGCGCAGGATCTGCTCCATCTCGTCGAAGTGCGACTGGTCGCAGATGAGCGGCGGGGAGAGCTGGATCACCGGGTCGCCCCGGTCGTCGGCGCGGCAGTAGAGCCCGGCGTCGAACAGCGCCTTGGACAGGAAGCCACGCAGCAGCCGCTCCGACTCGTCGTCGTCGAAGGTCTCGCGGGTGCTCTTGTCCTTGACCATCTCGATGCCGTAGAAGAAGCCGTCACCGCGCACGTCGCCGACGATCGGCAGGTCGCAGAGCTTCTCCAGCGTGCGACGGAAGTCTCCGCCGGTCTCCTGGACGTGCTCGTTGAGCTTCTCGCGCTCGAAGATGTCGAGGTTGGCCAGCGCCACCGCGGCCGACACGGGGTGCCCGCCGAAGGTGTAGCCGTGCGCGAACGTGTTCGAGCCCTGCAGGAACGGCTCCATGATGCGGTCGCTCGCGATCATCGCGCCGATGGGGGAGTAGCCGGAGGTCATCCCCTTCGCGCAGGTGATGATGTCGGGCTGGTAGCCGTAGCGCTGCGAGCCGAAGAAGTGGCCGAGCCGGCCGAACGCACAGATCACCTCGTCGGAGACCAGCAGCACGTCGTACCGGTCACAGATCTCGCGGACCCGCTGGAAGTAGCCGGGCGGCGGCGGGAAGCAGCCGCCGGAGTTCTGCACCGGCTCGAGGAACACGGCCGCGACCGTGTCGGGGCCCTCGAACTCGATCGCCTCGGCGATGCGGTCGGCGGCCCAGATCCCGAAGCGCTCGAGATCGTCGCCGTGCTCGGTGGCCCGGTAGAAGTTGGTGTTGGGCACCTTGTGCGCCCCGGGTACGAGCGGCTCGAACATCTCCTTCGCCGCCGGGATGCCGGTGATGGACAGTGCCCCCTGCGGGGTGCCGTGGTAGGCGATCGCGCGGCTGATCACCTTGTGCTTGAGCGGCTTGCCGGAGAGCTTGAAGTACTGCTTGGCGACCTTCCACGCGCTCTCGACCGCCTCACCACCGCCGGTGGTGAAGAACACCCGGTTGAGGTCGCCCGGCGCGTAGTTCGCCAGCCGCTCGGCCAGCTCGACGGCCTTGGGGTGCGCGTAGGACCAGAGCGGGAAGAAGGCGAGCTCGCTGGCCTGCTTTGCGGCGACCTCGGCCAACTCGGTGCGGCCGTGCCCGGCCTGTACGACGAACAGGCCGGCCAGCCCGTCCAGGTAGCGCTTGCCCTTGTCGTCGTAGATGTAGGCACCGTCTCCACGCACGATCACCGGGACGTCGGTCTTCTGGTAGGCCGACATCCGGGTGAAGTGCATCCAGAGGTGGTCGCGTGCGCTGGCCGCCAGGCGGTCGTCGCCGGACTCGTGGACGTCTTGAGAGGACAGGGTCATCTGGTTCCCCAGTTGTAGAGCTGCTTATGGAGTTTGAGGTACATGAACGACTCGGTGCTGCGCACCGTGGGCACGGCCCGGATCCGCTTGCTCACCAGGTCGAGCAGGTGGTCGTCGTCCTCGCAGACCACCTCGACGAGGAGGTCGAAGCCGCCCGCCGTGATCACGACGTAGTCGACCTCCGGCATGTCCGCGATCTTGGTCGCGACCGCCTCGACGTCGCCCTCGCAGCGGATGCCGATCATCGCCTGGCGGGGGAAGCCCACCTGCAGCGGGTCGGTCACCGCGACGATCTGCATGACACCGGCGTCCAGCAGCCGCTGGACCCGCTGCCGCACCGCGGCCTCGGAGAGCCCGACGGCCTTGCCGATGGCCGCATAGGGCCGACGGCCGTCCGCCTGCAGCTGCTCGATGATGGCCTTCGACACGTCGTCGAGGGCCACCCCGTTGCTGCGATCCTTGCCCGCCATGAGGCGATCTTCCCCATTCGATGGGGGTCTTGGCAAGTGAATCCGTGGCCAACGGCCTCAGAATTTGCTGAATCTGTCGTTCGACCGGTCCAGAACTGTTGATAACGACCGCATCGGCATAGGCTGCCGGACGCACCCCACCCACACGTCCTGCAGGGAGCCCCGGTGTCCGAGCTACGCACGCTTCGCAACTTCGTCAACGGCAGCTACACCGACGCCACCGACGGCCGCACCGCCGAGGTGGTGAACCCCGTCACCGGCCAGGCGTACGCCGCCGCGCCGGTGTCCGGAGCGGCCGACGTGGACCAGGCGATGACCGCCGCCGCGACAGCGTTCGAAGGCTGGCGC
>JAVEDG010000381.1 GCA_030841245.1 Actinomycetota bacterium | reverse complement strand
TCGGCCACGGCGTACGTCGTGGCGAACGGCAGCTTGGCGTAGACCTTGCCGCCCACCGAGACGATCGAGACGGTGGCGCTTCCCCCTGCGACCGCCACCTTGAGCTGCCCGGCGAACTTCCCGGGCCGGGCCATGTCACCGTCACCCCCGAGAACGGCGCTGCTACCGCTCGGGACGTTCTCGCTGGCGAGGTGGAAGTGCGCCGACGATGCCGAGTCGACCTGCTTCTTGGTGTCGATGAGCAGCCGGTGCGCGGGGGAGCTTTCGTCGGCTCCGCCACTGCACGAGGCGACGAGGAGGGCCAGCGGAGCCAGGAAAAGAGCGAGTGCCGATGTCGGCAGGCGATGCCGGCCCGCGGGAGCGCCGTCGGCCCGGTGCATCGTCACGGCACGCAACTAGCGGTCCCACCCGGTCGACGTGCGTTCCCGCGACTGGCGGGTCCTGCGCAGGTCGATCACCTGTGCCGAGGCGGGGTGCTCGTCGCCGGCGACGTCGTAGCTGATGCGCGACTCCGGCACGCCCAGCTCGCTCAGCCGGGTCAGGGTCGAGCGCGTCATGTCGGGCGAACCGCAGACGAACACGTCGTGCTCGCGCCAGTCTCCTTGACGCTCGACCACGTCGGGCAGCATGCCGCGCTCGCCGGGGAAGGTGGGCTCGTCGGACACCGCCGGGGTGACGGTGAGCCACGGGTTCATCGCGGCCAGCCGGTGCAGTGCGCCGATGTCGTAGAGGTCGCCCGGCCGGCGTACGCCGAAGAACACATGCACCTTGCGCGCGGTGTTCCACTTGGACATGTCGTCGACCATCGCCTTGATCGGCGCCAGCCCGGTGCCGCCCGCGATGCAGAGGATGTCGCGGCGCGACTGCTGGTCGACCGACATCTCGCCCATGGGGGCGCCCAGCTTGAGGACGTCGCCGACGGTCGCGCGCCAGACCAACGGGCCGCTGACCCATCCGTGGCCGAGTGCGCGGACGTGGAACTCGAGCAGGCCGTCCGGGCTCGGCGCGGTGGCCATCGAGTAGGTGCGCCACGAGCGGGGGCGGTAGGGAGTCTCGATGCTGGCGAACTGGCCGGCGGTGTAGCTGTACCGCCGGTCGGTACGCAGGGTGATCACCGCGATGTCGTCGGCTCGGCGTTCGTGGGCGATGATCTCGGCCTTCCACCATGCCGGTTCTCGACTGGCCGCCTCCTGCGCACCGTCGATCATCGTGCGCGCCATGAAGGTGTAGGCGCGCTCCCACGCGCTCTGCAGCTCGGGAACCCACACGTCGTCGCAGTACTTCTCGAGCGCGCCGATCAGAGCGCGTCCGAGGGCGGCGTAGTGGTCGGGGCGCACGCCGTACTTGCGGTGGTCACGGCCGAGCTGCTCGAGCATCGGGATGACGCGGTCCTGCTCGTTCAGGTTCCGCACGATGCCGGTCAGCGCCTTGAAGAGGCGGTCCCGCTGTGTGTCCATCGCGGCGGGGAAGAGTGCCCGGAGGTCCGGGCGCTCGAGGAACAGGGCTGCGTAGAAGTAGTTCACCGCAAGATCGGACCGGTCGCGGATGAGCCGCAGGCTCTCGTCGAGCAGAGGGAAGTCGTCTTCGAGCGGTCGGTCGTCGTACTGCTCCATGAGCGGGTGCCTCGTCCGTTCCCTTGTCTCGAGAAGTTCCGGGCTCAGTCTCCCGAGGCGTACGTCGGTGATGTGAGCCACCCCCTGTCTGCTGGGTTCCTGAGAAGCTGATTCGGTCACAGGAGGCTGGCAGCCTAGCGGTTTGCCCCCTTTGTCATCATTCTGGTATCACTCTGGGTGATGGCCTCGGAAACCCCTGCTTCCGGGCCGGGTCCCGCCGCTGCGCGTCTGCCTGGCTCCTCGACGACCCCCGGTCCGGCCGTGCATCAGCCCGGCTCGGACGGTGAGCATGCCCTGCAGCACGAGACGGGCGACGCCGAAAGGGCTCAGCGCTTCTACGACGACCAGGTCATGGGACACCTCAACCCGGCGATGCGTGACTTCGTGCGCTGTCAGAAGATGATGTTCATCGCGACGTCGGACGCGTCGGGCGAGTGCGACAGCAGCTTCCGGGCCGGACCTCCAGGGTTCGTGCACGTGATCGACGAATGCACGGTTGCCTGGCCTGAGTTCCGCGGCAACGGGGTCATGGCGAGCATGGGCAACCTCCGCGAGAACCCGCACGTCGGTCTGCTCATGGTCGACTTCGTGCGCGACACGGTGGGCTTGCACATCAACGGGTCGGCACGCATCGTCCCGGCGGCGGACATGAAGGCAGCAGGCTTCGAGTCCGACGGTGCGCCGGCGGGGCGGCACGCGGCGTACTGGGTCGTCGTCGATGTCGAAGAGGCCTACATCCACTGCTCGAAGCACATCCCGCGACTGGTCGAGATGGACCCCGCAGACGCGGCGTCCGTACGGCGTACCAAGACCGCCGACTACTTCGGTGCTGCCGCCATGGCCCCGCTGCGGTGCGACGTCGACGAGGCGTCCTAGCCGGACACGTTCGGCTCACGCGTCCCCTCCCGGGTGGTGCGAGGATCGGCCCATGAGCTGGGACGAGCGATTCTCCGAACGCTATGACGAGTGGTCGGCGCACATGACCGAGGACGTCGCGTTCTACGTAGAGCTCGCGCGGGCGACGGACAGGCCCCTGGTGGAGCTGGCGGTCGGGAACGGGCGGGTTGCGATCCCCGTCGCGAAGGCGACCGGGCGAGCCGTCGTCGGCATCGACTCGTCCCCGGCGATGCTCGAGCAGGCCCGGGTGGGTGCCGCGGCCGCGGGCGTGACGCTCGAGCTGCACGAAGGCGACATGCGAGAGCTCGCTCTCGACGAGCCCGCCGGTCTGGTCTACTGCCCGTTCCGCGCGTTGTTGCACCTGCCGACGTGGGGCGACCGCCGGCGTACGTTCGAACGGGTAGCAGCGTCGCTGCGTCCGGACGGCCGGTTCGCCTGGAACGCGTTCGTGTACGACTACCGGGTTGCTGCACTGCACGACGGCAAGCACCAGGATGCGCCTGTCCCGCACACGGTTCACCACGCGATGGGTGAGAACCGCATCGACATCGTCGGCGACGACGGCGCGCAGAGCTCGCTCTGGTGGGCGACGAAGAACGAGTGGCTCGGGCTGATCGACGTCGCTGGGTTCGAGGTGGAGGCGCTCTACGGCGGGTTCGCCGGCGAACTCTTCACCGACGACAGCCCCGAGTACGTGTTCGTCGTCCGCCGGTCCGGCTAGGTGTGTGCGCCAATCCGCATGGCGGCTTGTCAGATGTCGGGGCGATACTGCGACCCATGGCGTACGACGAGGAGCTGGCGGGACGGATCCGCGATGCTGTTGCGGGCGAGCCGGGGCTGACCGAGAAGGCGATGTTCGGCGGGCTCGCCTTCCTGATCCACGGCCACATGGCGGTCAGCGCCAGCGGACAAGGCGGCATGTTGCTGCGCGTCGACCCGGCACAGACCGAGTCGCTCGTCGCGGCACCGCACGTACGCCGTTTCGAGATGCGCGGGCGTGAGATGGATGGGTGGCTTCGCGTCGACGCTGAGGCGATCGGGACCGAGAAGAAGCTGCGACGCTGGGTTCGTCACGGCGTCGCTTACGCCAAGTCGCTCCCACCCAAGTAGAGGAGCAGGACGGGCGCATCTCCCCGGACCATGGGCATGCGTCTTACGGCGTTGCGACCAGCGCGGTACGCGTCGTACACGTCGCGGCGAGCCGTTCACCCGGCTGATGCTCCGCGAGTGAGATAGCCACCGTCCAGCAGCAGTGCCTGGAATCCGCCGGCCAGGTCGGTTGCCCGCACGAGTCCGAGCTGACGCAAAGTCGCTGCGGCGAGGCTGCTGCTGTAGCCCTGGTCGCACACGATGATGATGCGCTGCTCAACTGAGGTGATGTCGGCGATGCGGTAGGGGCTCGTCGGGTCCAACCGCCATTCGAGGACGTTCCGGTCGATGACGACGGCGCCGGGAAGGTCACCGTCGCGCTGCCTCTGCTCGAGCGGGCGGGTATCGATCAGCAGCGCGCCCGCCGCTACCTCTGCCGCCAGCACCGTCGGGTCGACCCGGTCGAGCTGCGCGCGAGCAGCAGCTAGCAACACGTCGATCGCGCTGAGGTCAGGCATGCCCACTCCAACGAACCCGCCGCCTGGAGCTTCTGTGCGCCAAGTATGGGTGGGTGTGGGCGTCCCGATCGGCACGACTTGACACATGTCCATATCGGAATATGTTTGACGAGTGCCTCGCGCTGCGACTACGTCGGATGTCTTCAACGCCGTTGCCGACGGCCACCGTCGCGAAATCCTGGACGTGCTGATCGCGGGCGAGAAGGCGGTCGGGGCGATCGTGAACGACCTCTCGATGTCACAGCCCCAGGTCTCGAAGCACCTCCGGGTGCTCAGCGAGGTGGGACTCGTCAGCTGCCGGGCGGAGGGTCGCCGCCGGCTGTACCGCCTGGCACCGGAGCATCTTCGGCCCTTGCACGACTGGGTGGCCAAGTATGAGCGGGCGATGAACGACCGACTGGATCGGATCGACGACTACCTCACTGAGCTACAGCGACAAGGAGAGCGGCAGTGACACCTAATCGGCATGGGTCGGCGATCATCGAGTTTCCGAGTGAACTCGAGATTGTCATCACTCGAGAGTTCGATGCCCCGATCGAACTCGTCTTCGACGTCTTGACGAAGCCCGAGCATGTGAGCAAATGGGGGGCTACACCCCCGGACCAGATGACGGAGTGCTCGATCGACCTGCGCGTCGGAGGGAACTACCACTCCTCCTTCGTGACCGAGCACGGAACCGTGTGCTCGTTTCGTGGGACCTACTTGGAGGTCGAGCCGCCGACCCGGACGGTGGAGACGTGGCTGTTTGAAGGTTGGCCGGATGCGGAGGCGGTCGAGACCATGCAGCTGCACGAAATTGACGGAGTCACGACGCTCACGATGAGGCTGGCGTTCCGCGACAAGGCTGGCCGTGACCACATGACCCGCTTCGACGGCCAGCAAGCCAGCCTCGATCAGATGGAAGACATCCTCAGGTCACTAGTCGACCTGCAGGGAACGGTTTCTGGGTAGCTGGGATTCGAAGCCAGCCCATCCGGTGCTTGCGGCGTGACCTGTGCGTGCGTCTCGATCACCGCAGTCTGCGCGCGATCCTGATCTGCGGAGCGAGTGGCCTCTGCAGGTAGTTCGCCGGGATCAGGAGCGATGAGTTTCGCGGTGGTCCCAGGTCTGTTCGTCGGGCCGCTCC
>JAVEDG010000358.1 GCA_030841245.1 Actinomycetota bacterium | reverse complement strand
CTACCGCCCTACGGCCCTGTTGAATGCCGCTGTATCGCGACAGGCTGAAAGAACCTAGAGCCGGGAAGACCGATGACGTCAGTCCACGCAGCACGAACACCGAGTACATCCAGCCAGTTCGACACTGCTCGCGTACCTCGCGCCTACGGGGTCCTCCTGCTCGTCCTCGCAGGTGTCCTGCTCCTCAACTCGATCCTGGGGCCACTGGTTCTGAACGTCGTGTCCTACCCCATCACCGACAGCATGGAGAACCAGCTGATCGGCCTCGAGCTGGTCACCGCGTTCCTCGTGGCACCGTGGGCAGCACTCGCCGGCCTGGCTGCGCTGCGAGGCCACCCAGCCGCTCCCATCCTTGGCTTCGCGCCGTCCGCCTACGCGGCGTACATGTTCGTGCAGTACATCCTGGGGCCGGAATACACCCGTTACTCGATCACCGCGCTCGCCCAGCTCGCGATCTTCGTCCTGGCCACCGCGCTCATGCTCGCGTCCTGGTCGCTGTCCCGGCAGGTGACCCTTCCGCCGATGCGCGCGGCGCAGGCGACCCGGAGTGGTCTTCTCCTGTTCGCTTTGTCGGCGTTCGTACTGCTCCGCTATTCCGGCGCGGTCGCCGGTGCGTTCACCGGAGCGCACCTCGAGGGCGAATTCGCAGACGAGCGCACCTTCTTCTGGTCGATCTTTCTCCTGGACCTGGGGATCGTGGTTCCGTGCACGGTGGCGGCCGGACTGGCTCTGTTGCGTGGTGCGGCGGCCGGGCAACGCGCCCTGTATGCCGTCGTCGGATGGTTCGCCCTCGTCCCGCCATCTGTGGCAGCCATGGCTGTTGTCATGTGGGCACGGAACGACCCGCACGCTTCAGTACCGACGGTATTGATGCTCAGCGTCGTGGCTCTGGCCTTCGGCACCTTCGCATGGCACACAGTCCATCCACTGGTGACGGGTCGAGTAGGTACCGGTGACCAGGAAGACCGATGAAGGCGTTGGCGCTCTACGAAGTGCATTCGGAGCCCGACGGCAGCGTTCGACTACGAGGTCGACCGAACCGCCGATCCACGTCGCGGCAGGCAGGCGCTCAACTGAGCCACCACTCGACTCGGTGATCGCATCGATCGGTAGTGCCAGCGATGACGTGATCTGCGACTCGAGATCAACAAACCTGGCCGGCGCTACTCGACACTTCGTGTCGAGCCCCCGCCGAGATCCAGTCAGTCATTGCCGGAAGGTTCAGTTGGACGCTGAGCGAGTCGCTCGATCGAGCAGCCGGCGGTACTGCTCGTTGGTGGATGCGACAGCACCATCGCTGATCCGGCCGCGTTCGCCGGGTGAAGAAGGTCCGGTACCTCTTTGAGATGGCTCGTTGCTCCACCCCTGGCAGCCGGAGCAGCGCAGTCTCGGCTGGCGAAGGACCCAGCTCGTGGCCGCTTAGAAATCCCCCAGCGGCAGTGTGCTCAGGTCCAGGCGGGGTGGGCCCTCGCGAGGTCGAGTGCTTCCTTGATCGTGAGCCGACGGCCCTTCTCGGTCGCCCGTGCGTCGTTGTCAGCCGACAGGGCCGCGCGCGCACGGTCGACGAATTCGCGGCCCGGCGTCTCGTCGGCGTAGACGTTGACGATGCCCTCCTGAGCGGCATAGACCTCTGCCGCGGCCGCGATCTGGACAGCGTTCCCCGGCCGGCCTTCCAATTCCTCGGTGGCCGCAAGACCGATCAGTGACAGCCCGACCCCCCGCACGCTCGCCACGTCCGTGTAGGCCTGCGCGGACTCGAGGAAATACCAGCGGGCCAGCGCCGGATCGTGGACCCGCAGATGCGTCCACGCCATCTCGCCGAGGATGCGGGCCTCTTCGGCTCGGTCACCGACTGCCTCGAACGCGGTCAGCGACTGACGGTAGAGGTCGAGGGCGTTGCTGAGGTCTCCGCTGCTGGATGCGAGTGCGGCGAGGCCGCCCAGCGAGAGGCCGGAGCCCTCCTCGTCACCGATCCGCCGTTGGATCGCCAGCGCCTCCGAGTACCTGCGTCGGGCTGTGTCCGAGTCGCCGGAGACGGCGTGCAGCATCCCCTCCATGGTGCTGCAGAAGGCCTCTGCCCAAGGGAGGCCCGCGGTCCGGCCTTGCTCGATGCCCGCGCTCGTGGCTCGGATGCCTGCGACGGGGTCGACACCGATCTGACCGAGGCCGATGCTGAACGCAGTCACGCACAGTTCGCGCTCGGCATCGAGCTCGACCGCGATTCTGTGGGCCTCGGCCCACTCGTCGTTCGCCTGGTCGATGTGACCCAGGATCCACGCTGCGAGGCCGCTCGTAGCGAGGGCGCCGGCCCGGCCAGCCGTCGGAGCCGCCGCCGTGTCGGCCGCCAGGAACGACGTGGAGTAGTCCCGGGCAGTGAGGTTCTTTCCGCGGAGGTGCCAGTAGAGGAACAGGTCCCCTGCCATCTGCATCCCGGCCTCTCCCGCTGAGGCCGACCCGGCGCGCGCCGCGGCGAGCAGCGTGTCCAGGGCAGCGAGGAGGTTGCCCTCGTCGACGATGCCGCGGGCGAGGGACCGGACCTGATCGGTGCCCTCGATGCCGTCCCGGACCTGCTGCGCGCACGCCGCGTACCGGTGGGCGTGCCGCAATGCGAACTCGTCGGCCTCGCCTGCGGCCTCGAGACGCTCACGGGCGTACTCCTCGATCGTCTGGAGCATCCGCACGCGATCGCCGGGACCGTCGACGGTGACCAGCGCGTTGTCTACGAGGGACTCGAGCTCATCGAGGATGTTCGAGGCGGAGTCCGAGCACACGGCGGCGAGGTCCGCATAGGCGCACCCTCCGGTGAAGACGGCCATCCGCCGGAAGAGCCGTTGCTCGGGCTCGCTCAGCAGGGAGTGGCTCCAGCCGATGGTGGCGCGCAGTGTCCGGTGCCGGAATGGCTGGTCGCGATTGCCCGTCGTGAGCACGTCGAGGGCGCGGCCCAGCCGATCGAGAAGCAGTTCTGCGGACAGCAGCCTCAGGCGCGCGGCCGCGAGCTCCAGGGCCAGCGGCAGACCGTCAAGGCGCCGGCAGACCGCTGTCACGGCAGCGGCGTTGTCGGGGGTGAGCTCGAACGAGCCTTTGGCGGCCGTGGCCCGCTCGACGAACAGGGCGATGGCGGAATACTCCAGGAGCGACTCCGTGGCGTGTGCGTCGGCTGACTCGGGCACGGTCAGCGGCGCCAGTGCGTACTCCCGCTCGGCCCCGATGCGCAACGGCGCCCGGCTCGTCGTCACGATACGCATCCCTGGACAGCGGTCGATCAGCCAGGCGACCTCCGGGGCCGCCGACACGATCTGCTCCAGGTTGTCCAGCAGGAGGAGAGATTCGCCGTCGCCGATCAGGGCGGCCAGGCCGTCGCCGAGGGTGCGCTCCTCGGCCTCCTTCACGTCCAGTGCCTCAGCGAGCGCGGGGATGAAGTCGTCCGGCTCCGTGACGTCGGCCAGGGCCACGAAGGCGACCCCCGCCGCGAACTCTGGTGCGAGCCGTCGGCCGAGCTCGGTGACGATGCTCGTCTTCCCGACACCGCCCGGCCCCGTGATGGTGACGACGCGATGCGCCCTGGCCAGCTCGACGAGTGCATCGAGATCTCGAGCCCGACCCAGCAAGGGTGCGGACGGCGTGGGCAGGTTGTCTGGCAGGCCTAAGAGCCGCTCGCCCTTGCCTGCGAGCTCACGCGGATCAGGCACCACCACGCCGTCGGCCGACACGGCGTACAGCTCGAAGGGGCGTCCGACGCCCTTGAGCTTGAACCTGCCGAGGTCCACGACCGCGAGGTCGCTGCGGCCCGCGACCTGGTCGTGAGCGGAGTCCGACAGGATGACCCCGCCCGGTACGGCGAACGACTCGATCCGCGCGGCGATGTTAACCGCCGCACCGGTGAGCCTTTCGGGTTCGACGATCACCTCACCGATGTGGATCCCGATGCGCACCGAGATCTTCTGCGCGAGGAGTTCGCGCTGGATCTCGACCCCGGCGCTCGCCGCGGCGAGCGCACTCGGAAACATGCTCATGCTGCCGTCGCCGAGCCGTTGGACGATCGTGCCGCCGAAGACCGTGTGCTGGCGCTCCAGCGCCCGCCAGTAGCGGTCCCGCTTGTCGACACCGACGCGCTCGTCGGACTGGACGAGGGCGGTGTAGCCGACCATGTCGGTGAACACCACGGCGACGAGCCGACGATCGAGCCCGCTTCTCACCGCAGCCTCCCTCGGCGCTCTCCGGCCCCCCCGGCCTGGGAGCCGCCAGAGTAGCGGCAACCAAGAGGACGCGGGCCGCGTTGGGAGCTGGCAGGCAGGGAAGGCCCGCAGGTCAGACAGGCTGCCGTGGCCGCCGCCGCACGCCCGAGTGCTGGCGGTATCGCTCGCGTGGCAGGCGGCGTTGAGGTGGCTACGACACGGTCCCCTTTCGCACCTCGGGCGGCGGCCTTCTCCGCGCGCACGCGCAGCGCCTCGTTCATCGCCTCGAACCCGGCGCGGGTCTTCTACACGAGCGTGCGCGCGAGCGGCACGAGGACTCATCGGTCCCCCGTTGCTTCACTCCCGAAGCCCCCGCCGGGGCGCGGCGCCCGCCCCGGCGTGCAGACCGCTGGGGATCAACCGTCGGCAGAACCGATCGATAGTGCCAGCTCCGCAGCGACCCCCATCGCCCCGCTAGCACCGGCGGATGCCTCAGCCGGACCGTCCGCGGGTCGGCCCAGCACCTTCCCGCATTGATGTGATGAACCCACGCTCATGCCGATGAGCGGAAGCCCTATTGGGGGCGTCCCAGGGTCGGAACCCTTAGTCGGCCTCGAGCGGTACTTCAGCCCAGGGCTTCTTGTGAGGCTGTCTCACGGGTGCGTCTCGGCGGCTGCCGGAGCTGGCGGTGTCGTGGCTCTCCGTTTCTGGTTGGCTCATCTGACGAGCGAGGGAGACCGTCGTGGCGAAGCGCGGGTTCAAGGTGGCTGTGCCGGATGCGGATGTCGAAGACTTGCGGTCCCGGTTGCGAGGTACCAGGTGGCCGGTCGCCTGGCCGTCGACCAGTTGGGAGGCGGGCACTGACATAACGGAGCTCCAGCGGCTCGTTCAGTACTGGGCCTTGGACTACGACTGGCGTGCGCAGGAGACTGCCATCAATGCCCTGCCGCACCAGGTCGCCGACATCGACGGCACTGAGGTCCATTTCCTGCGGTTCGACGGGGAGCATCCGGACGCCTTGCCATTGGTCATCACGCACGGCTGGCCAAGCACGTTCCTCGAAGTTGTCGAGCTCGCTGAGAGGCTGGCCGAGCCGAGCCGGCACGGTGGCCGGGCTGAGGACGCGTTCACCGTAATCGTCCCGTCGCTGCCCGGATTCGGGTTCTCCCCCCAGCGGCCGTCGCTGCCCCCACGCACGCGGACCCATGAGATATGGCATCGCCTCGTGACCGAGGAGCTCGGTTTTGACCGGTACGCCGCGCACGGCGGCGACCTCGGCGCCGGTGTGACGACGATGCTGGGCCAGGCCTACCCGGAGGCCGTGGTCGGCATTCACCTGCTGGCGGTCGCCGACCCGGTCGAGGTCGACCCGGCCAGTGTGACCTCCGACGAGCAGACGTACCTGGATGCGGTGGCGACGTGGTTCGCGCAGGACGGTGCGTACGAGCACCAGCAGATGACGCGGCCGGTCACGTTGAGCTACGGGCTGTCGGACTCCCCGGCGGGCCTGCTCGGATGGCTGGTCGAGAAGTATCGCGCCTGGACCGACTCCGATGGTGTGCTGTCCCGGCGGTTCAGCGACGACTTTGTGCTCACCCAGGCGTCGTTGTACTGGTTCACGAACAGCATCTCGACGTCGTTTCGGCCCTACTACGAGTACGCCCATGGGATGCGGCAAACCGTTGAGGCGGTGACGGTGCCGACGGCGTTGGCCGTCTTCCCCAGAGACCTCAGCCAGCCACCGCGCAGCTGGGCCGAGCGGACCTACAACCTCACCCGCTACATCCGCATGCCGCGAGGCGGACACTTCGCCGCACATGAGGAGCCCCAGTTGCTGGGTGACGACATCACGGCGTTCTTCCGCAGCCTGCGGTAAACGGGCTCTACGGAGGTAGGAGCGAGAGAGCCAGCTATTAGCGCGCTTGGCCGGCTGCTCGAAGGCGACACCCGCCCAGT
The DNA here is from genome assembly GCA_030841245.1 of Actinomycetota bacterium. Classification (GTDB taxonomy): domain Bacteria; phylum Actinomycetota; class Actinomycetes; order JACCUZ01; family JACCUZ01; genus JAVEDG01. Next base: position 277 of record JAVEDG010000358.1, on the reverse strand, counting down.
GATGCCGGGCCGTGGATCCGGGCGCCGGTGACCTCGATCCCAACCGTCGTGTAGTGCCAGCTCCCGAGTGACGCTACTGTCCGTTAACGTGCATCGGCGGATCGCACTAGACGCGCGAGGGGAAACCGTGGATTGGTCTGAGCGAGAAGCCGTCACCGGCTGGGTCACCGACGGAGGTCTTGAGACCGACCTGCTTTTCCAGCGCGGCATCGATCTGCCGGAGTTCGCGTCGTTCCCGCTCGTGCGCGACCCCGCCACCGCTGGGGTGTTAGTGAGC